>DATCJI010000275.1:0-4497 GCA_036562835.1 Xanthobacteraceae bacterium
GCCCGATCCAGCTAATCCCAGGCCAATTGCCCCGATGATGTTGGCGCTGCCCCACCACATCGGAGCTTGAATGCTGCGATTCTGCACGCCGGCAAAAATCAGCAACGCACCGAGAAGCGCGGTGACAAAGACGGTAACGACGGAAAGGGTCCCGACGTCGAGATGCATGAGTCGTCCGCCATCCGCGCGAAAGACGGACAATGTATGGCGAGAACCGTTCCGCAGCGGTTACTATCAGCACAACAGCTCGATTAAGCTTGCGTCCGCGTGAATCAAACAAAAGCAATTTGAATAAAATTGCAGCGAATGCGCGCGCACCGCGTTCGCCGGGGGCGCCGCTTGTCCCGGCGTTTCGGCATGAAAAACGTGAAGGCCCGGCATTAAAGCCGGGCACCACGGCAAAGTTGATTTGATGTTATCGCTTGGAGAACTGGAACGAGCGCCGCGCTTTGGCCTTGCCGTACTTCTTGCGCTCGACCACGCGCGCGTCGCGCGTCAGAAAACCGCCGCGCTTCAATGCGGCGCGCAACTCGGGCTCGAAGTGCATCAGCGCCTTCGAGAGGCCGTGCCGCACGGCACCCGCCTGGCCGGACAGCCCGCCGCCCGAAACCGTGCAGGTCACATCGTATTGGCCCATGCGATTGGTCGCGACCAGCGGCTGCTGGATGAGCATGCGCAGCACCGGCCGCGCGAAATAGGCCTGAAGGTCGCGCGCGTTGACCATGATCTTCCCCGCCCCGGGCTTGATCCAGACGCGCGCGACTGCATCTTTGCGCTTGCCCGTTGCGTAGCTGCGGCCCTGCTTGTCGAGCTTCTGCACGTATTTGGGCGGCTCGGGCGCGGGTGCCGGCCGCAGTGCGGCGAGCTGATCAAGCGATTGCATGCTCATGGTCACGCGGTCCTTTTGTTCTTGGCATTGAGCGAGCCGATATCAAGCAGCTGTGGATTCTGCGCCGCGTGCGGATGATCGGGACCGGCATAGACGCGCAGATTGCCCAGCTGCACGCGCGCGAGCGGGCCGCGCGGCAGCATGCGCTCGACCGCTTTCTCGACGATGCGTTGGGGAAACTTGCCTTCGAGAATGGAACGTGCGGTGCGTTCCTTGATGCCGCCTATGTAGCCGGTGTGATGCCGATAAACCTTGTTCTCGCGTTTCTTGCCGGTGAGCACGATTTTTTCGGCGTTCACGATAATGACATTATCACCATCATCGACATGCGGGGTGTAAGTCGGTTTGTGCTTGCCGCGCAGGCGCATGGCGACAATGGATGCGAGCCGGCCGACGACGAGGCCCGTGGCATCGATCATCACCCAGTTCTTTGTGACCTCGGCGGGTTTGGCGGAGAAGGTCTTCATCTCGATGGGTCTCGGGACACAGTGCTCGGAGCGGCCCTGATAGCGCCAGGCACTCCTCATCGTCAATGCGAGTCAGAAAAATTCCTGTTATGCTAGCATCTTAAGTTGATGGTTCTATAGCACCTTCTGGAATGGAATATGTCGATACGGCATGGGCGACCACATCCGGTTGCCCGTCCGAGCGGATCAAGATCTCACCAGTGGCGAGCCGTTTTCCGAGCTTCAGCAATCGCGCTTCGGCGATCAGGCCGCGTTGCGCCGGTTTGCGCAGAAAATTGATATTGAGATTTATGGTCACGGCGAGTGCGACCGGCCCAATTGCGGCGAGCACGGCGACGTACATGGCAAAATCCGCCAGCGCCATCATCGTCGGTCCCGAGATGGTCCCTCCGGGGCGCAGTGAACTTGCGCTGAACCTTTGCCGCACCCTGCAACCGTCCTGCCATACCGCTTCGATCAGGAGACCGCTCTGCGGATTGAATCCCTGCGGGAATTCAGTCGAAAGAAAGCGCTCGAGCTCTTCGACCTTCATGGCCGCCATTTCCAGGTCCATTCCGGGTCTAAACAATTATCAAGAAAACGATGGGATAGTCTCGCCCGCCGACCGGAAAGCAGCATCGTGAAGGCATTGCAGCGAAGGGTCATTCGCGGAGGCTTTGAGGCGCTCTATTTCAGCGGAGCGCATCACCTCATGCGCCCGCTTGTAGGCGGGCTTGGCGCGATCCTCACCATTCATCATGTGCGGCCGCCGCGCGCGGGACGCTTTCAGCCGAACCGGTTGCTCGAGCTGCGCCCGAGATTTTTGCGCCGCGTGGTGCGCTGGCTGCGCCGTTCCCACGTCGACATCGTCAGCATTGATGAAATGTACCGGCGCGTGCGCGAGCAGGATGTGCGCAAGCGGTTCGTTGTCTTCACCATCGATGACGGCTATCGCGATACGCTCGAATGGGCGTACCCCATTCTTAAAAAGCATAACGTGCCGTTCACGCTCTATGTGCCGACCAGCTTTCCGGACGGGCTCGGGGAGCTCTGGTGGCTCGCGCTCGAGGCGGTGGTGGCGCGCAGCAAGCGCATTGTGCTGCTCGTCGACGGAAAGGAGCGCGCTTTCGACTGCGCCAAGGTTGCCGACAAACGTCACGTATTCGAGCAGCTTTATGGATGGCTACGCAGCTTCAAGACCGAGGAGAAGCTCCGGGAAGTGGTACGCGATCTTGCCGGCCGATATCAGGTCGACGTCGCTGCGTTTTGCCGCGAGCTGTGCATGAGCTGGGACGAGCTCGCGACCCTTGCGGCCGATCCGCTCGTCACGATCGGGGCACATACAGTCAATCATGTGATGCTCGGCAAGGTGCCGGAGAAGACTGCGCGCGCCGAGATGGAAATGAGCCGCACGGTGATCGAGTCGGCGTTAGGCAAGCGGCCCGAGCATCTCTCTTATCCTGTTGGCGACCGCGCCTCTGCCGGGCCGCGCGAATTCCGTATTGCTGCAGAGCTCGGCTTCAAGACTGCGGTCACCACGCGTCCGGGCGTGATTTTCCCCGAGCATCGGCATCACATGATGGCCTTGCCGCGGATCTCGCTCAACGGCGAGCACCAGCAGCTGCGCTATGTGCGGGTGCTTCTTTCAGGAGCGGCGACCGCGATGTGGAACGGCTTCCGCCGCGTCGACGCGGCCTAGCGGGCAAAGGCACACGCGCGCCCTTTGCCCACGCCGCTGCATTCGAGCTATTCAGCCGGCGCGATGGCGGAAAGCTGGAATGGTGCATTGAACCATCAGACGGTCGCGATGCTTGTCCTCACGCTGGCCGCAGCGCAGGCGCAGCGCTGCACCTTTGCCGCTTTTTCTTCGCCGCATCCAGCCCTCCTGATTCCCGAAAAGCAACTGCCATGATCGAGCTGGTGCATCAGGATGGGGTCGCCATCCTGCGCATGGCACATGGCAAAGCCAATGCCATGGACACCGAATTCTGCGATGCCATCGCCGCATCTTTCGCGGAGCACCGCCGCTCGTCGTCGCCCGCTATGGTCATGATGGGCAGCGGCCGCATCTTTTCTGCGGGGGTCGACCTCCTGCGCCTACTGGACGGCGGGCCGCCGTACATTCGCAGCTTCCTGTCCAAGCTGAGTGCGATGTTTGCCGCCGTGTTTACGCATCCAAAACCCGTCGTGGCTGCCCTAAACGGGCACGCAATGGCCGGCGGTTGTGTGCTCGCCTGCGCCGCCGACCGGCGGCTCATGGCGCGCGACACGGTACGCATCGGCATTACCGAGCTCCTTGTCGGCGTAATTTTTCCGCCGATTGCCATGGAAATCATGCGCCATGCGGTTGCACCGCAGTTTTTCGAAGAAGCGGTCATGAGCGGCACGACCTACTTGCCCGCCGAGGCGCAACAGCGCGCCTTCATTCACGCCGTTGTCGAGCCAGCCGTGCTACTCGAGCGCGCCATCGACGCTGCGAGGACGCTCGCCGGCCTCTCCCCCGCCGCATTTGCGATCACGAAACAGCAGATGCGCCAGCCTGCCGTTGAGCGCTGCGAAGCCAACCCCATGACGTGCGAACTGGAAGAGCTCTGGACCTCGCCTGAGACGATCGCCCGCATACGCGATTACGTGAAGCGCACGCTTTCGAAATAGAGCATGATCCCGAAAACTGGGAACCGGTTTTCGGAAAAGATCATGCTCCACCAAATAAATAGAGCGGGATGGCGACTCGAAGAAGAGCTATCCCGAGCGCCGCTTGGTCAGGCCGCGAGCGCCTGCTCGAGGTCGGCGATGATGTCATCCTTGTCCTCGAGGCCGATCGACAGTCGCACCACGTCAGGGCCCGCGCCGGCCTGCGTTTTCTGCGCGTCCGTGAGCTGGCGGTGCGTGGTCGAGGCGGGGTGGATGATTAGTGATCGCGTATCCCCGATATTTGCAAGATGCGAGAACAGCTTCACGTTTGAGACGAGCTTGACACCGGCATCATATCCGCCCTTTAGCCCGAATGTGAAAACCGAACCCGCCCCTTTCGGCACGTACTTCTTCGCCAGGTTGTTGTAGCTGTCGCCCGGAAGCCCGGGATAGCTCACCCATGCGATCTTTTCATGCCCGTTGAGCCATTGCGCCACCGCGAGCGCGTTGTCGCAGTGCAGCTGCATG
>DATCJI010000294.1:0-3991 GCA_036562835.1 Xanthobacteraceae bacterium
ACGCTGACTGATAGTTCATATAGCATTGTGGCCTCTCCATATGCGATGGCTTGCGGCAACCGGATCCGCAACTGCAAAAGGAAGCGGTCGAGGAACACGATCATGATCAGCGCATTGCGGGCGTGCGGTCCCTTCGTTGCCCTTCTTGCCCTGCTGCTTCGTGCGCCGGACGTCGCGCGCGCCGAAGAGCCGTTCGTCGACTTTGCATCGCATCGCGCTATCTACGATCTCAAGCTCGCCTTTTCGCGTGGAAGCTCCCCGGCGATGTCGGCGCGCGGCCGCATCCTGTACGATTTCTCGGGCAGCGCATGCGAGGGGTATGCGCTGCGCTTCCGCCAGGTGTCCGAGCTGGACAATGGGGAAGGCAAGGTCACGCTCAGCGATCTGCGATCAACCACCTGGGAAGATGCTGCAGCCGGAAGATTCATATTCAAATCGCAGAATTACCTCAACGACACGTTGCTCGATTCCGTTGATGGCGACGCGGACCGCTTGCCTGACAAGGTGCGAGTACGTCTGACGAAACCGGCGGACAAGCAGTTCGATCTGGATCGCATCATCGCGTTTCCGACCGACCATATGCGCAGGATCATAGCGGCTGCCCGATCAGGGCAGTCGCTGCTCGACGTGCCGGTTTATGATGGCTCGGAAAAGGGCGAAAAAGTCTATCAAACGCTCACTGTGATTGGGCACATGATTCCCCCCGGAGAACGCGTGCCGGAGGATGCGGCGGCTGATGCAGCCCTCCGGGGCCTGAAACGATGGCCGGTGACAGTGAGCTATTTCGATCGGGCGGCGAAAAATTCCGATCAGCCGCCGCTTTATTCGATACAATTTGAGCTCTACGAGAATGGTATCTCTCGCGCGTTGATGCTCGACTACAACGATTTCGTTATCAGCGGCGAGCTTACATCGCTTGAGATCAGGAAGGCTCAGGCCTGCCGCTGAGCGCGGCGTGATCACGGCCCGTTGAGCGCCCGACCTTTGACAATGGCGTGATCGCCGAAGCGGGTGCGCAGACGATCCATGGCCCGCTCAGCCAGCGCGCTGCGGCGCTCGATCCAATCGCTCGCATCGGCGTGCGCGGCGTCGTATAGAGCTGATACGCCAATTCCGATCAGCCGGAACATGGTGCCGTCGGTCTCCGCGATCAGCAGATCGCGGCCAGTCGCGAAGATGCGGTCCGCAAGCTGCGTGGGCTGAGTAAGCGATTGCGCGCGGGTGCGGATGCGGAAGGCCGCAGTCTTCAGCTTGAGCGTCACCGTCGAGCCGGCCAAGCCGCTGCTTTTCAGCCGCGCCGACACGCGTTCGCACAGTTGCCACAGGTGCAGCTCGAGCGCGCGGAATTCAGCCAAATCGCGCTCGAAAGTAGTTTCTGCCGAAATACTCTTGCACTCGCGATCGGCGCTTACCGCACGGTCATCCATTCCAAGTGCCAGCCGTGCAAGGCGGCGACCCTCCGCGCCATAGCGGCGGGACAGCTCGGCCTCGCCCGCGCGCTGAAGATCCCCGATGCGCTGAAAGCCATCACGTGCAAGTCGTTGCTGCGCCACGCGACCCACACCGAAGATTAACGTCACTGGCTTCGGTGCCAGAAAAGAAGGAGCCTCGCGCGAGCCCAGCACCGCAAACCCGCGGGGCTTATCGAGGTCGGATGCAATCTTGGCCAGAAATTTGTTGCAGGAGAGGCCGATGGAGACGGTAATGCCCAAAGCTTTTTCCACCTCGCCTGCAAAGCGGGCCAGTGCCTTGGCTGGGCTCATGCCGTGCAGACGGCGCGTGCCGGAGAGATCAATGAATGCCTCATCGATGGAGATCGGCTCGACGGCTGGCGACAGCTTTAAAAGGAGCGTGCGCACATCGCGTCCGACGCTGGCATATTTTTGCATGTCGGGTGGCACTACCACCGCATTCGGGCACAGGTGCCGGGCAGCAAACATGGGCATTGCAGATTTCACTCCGAAGCTGCGGGCGATGTAGCAGGCGGTAAGCACCACGCCGCGTGAGCCGCCACCGACGATCACGGCCTGATCAATGAGCGCCGGATTGTCACGTTTCTCGATGGTTGCGTAAAACGCATCGCAATCGACATGCGCGATGGAAAGCCCGTTAAGCTCGGGATGGCGGAGCAAGCGAGGGGAGCCGCACCGGCACCGCTCTGTTGCGCGCGGTATGTCATTGCAGCAATCGCGGCAAAAGCTTTCGCCTGTGTTGACACCCGAGCTCGGCGGAACGCCGCTCATGGCGGCTCCCCCTCTCTCGGCGCGTGTCCCAGCACATCGCGCGCTGCGAGAACGTCCGTCGGATCGATCTCCTGTCTGGCGGCAAACTCGAGAAGCATTGGCTCCTCCGCGGCGAGATGATCGAGAACGCCTGCAAGAAAGCCCGGCGCGCGCGCCGCCGCTCGGATCGAATTCACGGCTATGCCTGTAAGATCGAGAAACCGGGCAAACCGCGCTGGTTCAGCCGTGAGGAACGCAAGGGCCGCAATAGCCAGCGCCTCTGCGCCGGCTTGCTGCTGCCGCGGTTTGCGCGTTCGCGAATGGGGTCCACCGGACATGCGAATCACCCGCGCCTGCGGCATGGGCTAGCCATAGCAAACGCGCAGTTCGCGGCTGGATCAAGCCAAGAAATGCCGCGGGGAAAAGGGCCGCCGGAGCCTCGACGCCACGCGCGGCTGTCGGCTACGTGAAGGAATCAGGTCCAGAGGAGAGGCAAATGCGAAGGGGCCATTTATCCATAGCGGGAGTCAGCATTCTGTTGGCCTTGGGTCTTGCTCTCTGGGAGGTTTACTTCTTCTGGTACGCAGAAACATGGAGGGGTATGGACAGCTTTCGCTGGTTTGCTCCTGAGCGGCTTGGTTTCAACATGGCTTGGCTCGCGGCGGTTTACCTGACCTTTCAGCTCATTTCGATTCCATTCAGCTTGCCCTCGGCTGCGAATCGCTTCCTCGGCGTGGTCGACGGCATGGCCTCACTCGTGCCGCTGGCGATCGTGCTCATCGTCATCTTTGGGAAGCCCGAGCTGCTCGGCACGCAACAGCGCTGGGAAGCGGCGATTCTGCTCGTCTTCATCACCATAGTCGACCTGTTCGGCGGCTACACGTTCAACATTGCGCTCAGCCGTCGAATCATGGACATAGCGCCTGCCGCGCCCGCGTAGGTCAACTACATAGTGTGTGACCGCCTGCTTGCGCATGGCGGGTGCAACCCCTTGGAGTCCCTTTATTTTGGCCTTTCGTCAGGCATTTCAGCCAGTCGACTCAAGTATTGTATTTGCGTTTCCGTAACAACGGTCAGTCACTCGACTTTTCAGTGACTTGCACTGGCAACCCGACCCCGCACTTGCCACAGTGCGTCAAGGTTTTTTGGTCCGGGTGGCAACCCCAGAGACCCCGCAAAGCCAGCGCAGCGATCGTCATAGGCTCTGCATTGCTTGTTAGGCTCCCGCTCTCTTCTCTGGCCGTATGGCTGAGCAGAGAGAACAAGCCATGGGGTTCAGGCTTCCACGGTCGGTAATGCGAGTCGGCTCGGCCGCGACGGCCTTCTGGTGCCAACAAGTTGACTGAAGATTTCGTCAAATAGGGGAGGGCGGCACAATGGGTGGTCGCGGTTCTGGTGGGCACAATTCAAAGGGCAAGTTCCGCGACGTGCAATGTGCGCGGCTGGATGTCCATGAACTCGCACGCGAGGGTAGGCTGAAGCTTGGGACGCGCGGTTGGCTATTCGGAGCTATATGGTTTGAAGTGACCGGTGGCCCGGATGCACAGCAACTGGTGCTAGGGTTTCCTCGTAAATCCGCCAGCGGCGAACCGCTGGACCCCCTTCGTCAGATCATCAGTTGTTACTGGCGCAAAGCCTATCTTGGCGGGCGACACCTCATGTTCTTGTGCAGCGAATGCCACCGCTCAGCGCGCGTCCTCTATGCTCGCTATGCCAATGACCGCATCTGGTTTTTCAGTTGCCGCAAATGTGCTGGCGTTACCTATCAG
>DATCJI010000312.1:0-3338 GCA_036562835.1 Xanthobacteraceae bacterium
GGCCGCCCGAATGGCAGCAACAACCGACTCCGGGAGGCGACCGATGGCCTGTATCGAATTCGTCTTTGATGCATAAAGGGATTGTGAGCGAGCGCCCCATGTCGACAGCAACGGACGCCACGCTGATCGCACTCGGTGAACGGTTCGAGAAGCTCTTGCTCGAGCACATGGATGCTTGGCTGACTTGGGCGCCGCGGATGCGGGCCGCGCGCGCGGAAGTCGAAGACAACACGGCCTCACTCGCCGTTGCGATCCAGCGCACCGGCTGCGACATGGTTCAAGCCCGTATGTCAGAGGTTGAACGTGATATGCAGCCGCTCGCCGAGGAGATCATTGCCGCGCCGGCAACGTCCCTCGGCGGCCTCAGAGCGAAAGCGCTCGTGGCCCTGTGGGAGGCATATCCGACCCACGCCTCCCATGAGGGTACTTTTGAATTTCGCGATGACGGATCACGGTCGCTGTTCGAGGCGGTCGCCGTCATGACGGGCCTTAGCCCGTTGGTGCGCGAGCTCGAGGCCAGGTTCGCGGCCGATGTGGAGTAGCATCACGAAGGCGCCGGTGCAGGTAGGCATACCCCGAAGACGAGTTCGCTCTCTTCAAGGTCTTTGCCGCGCGACCGGCGCTTCACCTTCCCACCGCGTAGAACTGTTGTACCTCGCTCGCCGAGAGCCCTCCATTACGCTCGCAGTGTGAGTCTGTTCCAAAGCCCCATCACCAATGCTCCAATTAGTTCGTTGGCCGCATTGATGTCGTCAAACGGCGGAAGTTGACCACCCCACAGTCCCCTGACTGTTTCGATGGGTGATGCTGACATTACTGGGGAAGCGATATTTCCGAGGAACCGCGTCCGAACCACTGGGCACTTGTAGCGATCAAGCAGCACTCGCACTTCGTCATCACTTACGCTCGTGCTCTTAATCGCTTTCATTGCATCACGCCTTCGTCAAGCGCACTCGGCTGATCCCTCCGGTTGAGACGGGGGCATCAGCCGTGTTAAACGAGCGTCAAGGACCATATTCCGACCGGAGGCGAGAAGCGTGTCGCTTCAGAATATGCGGGGCTCGCGCTGGCGCGTCAAATTCTTTGAAAATCTGGTCACGGGCGAACGCCACGTGCTCGAGTGGGGCGGGGCCCGTTTGCGCATCGATCAGCAGCAGGATCCCGCCGTCCTGTTCCGCTGTTTCACGTGAAGGCCGTGCCGTGGATGTGGTCGCTGACATCAAGATGGAGTCAAAGGTCGAAAGTGACGAGCTTTGGTTCAAGAACGCGATTATTTATCAGCTTCATGTCAAGGCGTTTGCCGACAGCAACAACGACGGCATCGGCGATTTCGCAGGCCTGACCGAAAAACTCGATTACCTTGAGGATCTCGGCGTCACCGCGCTTTGGCTGCTGCCGTTCTATCCCTCGCCGGGCCGCGACGACGGCTACGATATTTCGGACTACCGCACCATCAATGCCGATTTCGGCACGATGGGGGATTTCCGGCGCTTCATGCAGGAGGCCAAGCGCCGCAAGCTGCGAGTGCTCACCGAGCTCGTCATCAATCACACGTCCGATCAACATCCGTGGTTCCAGCGCGCGCGGCGAAGCAAACCGAGATCCGATGCGCGCAATTGGTATGTGTGGAGCGATCACGACCAAGCCTATGCGGGAACGCGCGTCATCTTCAGCGACACCGAGAAATCGAATTGGGCGTGGGACCCTCTTGCAGGGGCCTATTACTGGCACCGGTTCTTTTCGCATCAGCCGGATCTCAATTACGACAATCCGCGCGTGCTTTCCGCCATGATTCAGATCATGCGGCGCTGGCTCGATCTCGGCGTCGATGGCTTCCGTTTGGGCGCCATTCCGTATCTGTGCGAGCGCGAAGGAACCAACAACGAGAATCTTCCGGAAACCCACGCGATCATCAAGAACATCAGGGCCGAACTCGATTCTTACGCACCCGGCAAACTCCTCCTCGCCGAAGCCAATCAGTGGCCGGAAGACGTCAGCGCCTATTTCGGTGACGCTGACGAGTGCCACATGGCCTATCACTTTCCCCTTATGCCGCGGATTTACATGGCGATCGCCCAGGAGGACCGCCTTCCCATCACAGACATTCTGCGGCAAACGCCGGACATTCCCTCCAACTGCCAATGGGCGCTGTTCCTGCGCAACCACGACGATCTCACGCTCGAAATGGTCACCGACGTCGAGCGCGATTACCTGTGGTCGACCTATGCGATCGACCCTCGTGCCCGCATCAATCTTGGCATCAGACGGCGCTTGGCGTCCTTGATGGACAATGACCGGCGGAAGATCGAGCTCATGAACTCGCTTCTGATGTCGTTCCCCGGTACGCCGATCATCTATTACGGCGACGAGATCGGGATGGGCGACAACATCTATCTCGGTGATCGTAATGGCGTGCGCACGCCCATGCAGTGGACGCCGGATCGCAATGGCGGGTTCTCTCGTTGCGACCCTACGCGGCTGTACCTGCCGATGATCATGGACCCGGTCTACGGTTACGAGGCGGTCAACGTCGAGGCGCAATCGCGCAGTCTGGCGTCGCTGCTGAGCTGGACCAAACGCCTGATATCGGTCCGCAAATCGAGCAAGGTATTTGGTCGCGGATCGTTGACCTTTGTCCGCCCGGCAAACCGCTCCGTGCTGGTCTACGTACGACAATACGAGAATGAAGTCGTGCTCTGCGTCGCCAATCTGTCGCGCTCGGCGCAGGCCGCCGAGATCGACCTCGCCCCCTGGCGCGGCCGCGTGCCCTTCGAATTGCTTGGCCGAACGAACTTTCCGCCGATCGGCGATGGTCCCTACCTCGTGACGCTCGGACCCTATGGGTTCTTTTGGTTCCTGCTCCGCGAGCCGGATGCATCGACGATCGAAGTCCCGCGGACCTGGGTTGAATTCGAGACGCTCGTCGTCACTGACGGGTGGAAATCGCTGCTGCGCGGCCGTTCCAAATCCGTCCTCGAGCGCGACGTCCTTCCGGCATTTCTTGCGAGCCGGCGCTGGTATGCAGAACGAGGGAACCCACCAACGACCCATATCGTCGGCGCCATACCAATCGCTGCCGCCGAGTCCGATCTGGGAGTTGCGTTGCTCGAGGCCAGAGGCAGGCGCGAAACCGCGAATTATTTGCTGCCATTGACCATCAAATGGACCCGGTTCGACCGCGAGCGGCAAAATCCGAGCGCGTTGGCCGCCATTCGCCGGGGGCCAGGCGAAGGCAGCCTGCTCGACGCCACCGGCGATCCGGGCTTTGTCGCGCTTGTGCTCGTAAATTTGCGCGCCGCGCGGACCATCGAAGCGGACCAACGTCGAATCGAGTTCGC
>DATCJI010000316.1:0-3170 GCA_036562835.1 Xanthobacteraceae bacterium
ACCGCCATGAAGCAGAATGGCGAGATGTACGAGCTGCAGGAAAAATGGTTCGGCTTCCGCATGCGCCTTTCCGACAGCATTCCGACCTTCAGCTGAAAGCACCCGCGGCACGCCGTTATTCGTCACCCGCGGGCTTTACCCGCGGGTCCACCTTCTTCGCAAAAGGATGGATTGCCGGGTCAAGCCCGGCAATGACGAAGCGCGTGCAGAGTTGCGCGGAGCAAATGGCGTGACGATTGACTGGGGTATCGTCGAGACCGCGATTCCGCTGCTCGCGCGCGGAACGCTGGTCACCCTCAAGATCAGCCTCGTCGCCGGCGTGCTTGCCTGCGTGCTCGGCTTCACGCTCGGGCTATGCGCGCTCAGCCATATGCGCACGCTGCGCTGGGCTATCGCGGCCTATGTGGACTTCATCCGCGGCACGCCGCTCCTCATTCAGATCTTTTTGGTCTTTTTTGCGCTTCCAGTCATCGGCATTCGCTTCGATGAGACCTGGGCAGGGATCATTGCGCTGGCAATGAATACCAGCGCGTACATCGCCGAGACGGTGCGCGGCGGGGTCGGCAGCATCGAGCGCGGACAGACCGAAGCGGCACGCTCGATCGGCATGACGCACGCGCAAATTCTCGCCTACATCCTACTGCCGCAGGCGTTGCGCCCTATCGTCCCGCCGCTGACCAACGAGCTGATCAGCATGACGAAAAATTCGTCCCTGCTCTCGGTGATCTCCGTCTACGAGCTGACGCGCGCCGGGCAGGCGATCATCTCCGTGCATTTCGTGCCGTTCGAGATTTATCTGCTGCTGGCACTCTACTACTACGCCATTATCAAGACGCTGTCGTGGATATCGCGTTGGATCGAGAACAGGATGCCGCGGCTGTGACGAGCACGGCGCCGACCGGGCCGGCCCTTCGCGTGCAGGGCCTGAGCAAAACATTCGGTACTAAGACCGTGCTGCGCGAGGTCGATCTCGATGTCGCGCAGGGCGAGACGGTGGTCATTATCGGCGCGTCGGGCTCCGGGAAGACAACGCTGCTCCGCTGCATCAATTATCTCGAGCGGCCGACGGGCGGCTCGGTCTACCTGAACGGCCGGCTGATTGGCCGCGTGTCGAGCGGCAACGGCGGACACTGGAAGGATGCTTCCGAGCACACGCTGGCAAAGCAGCGCCGCGGCATCGGATTCGTGTTCCAGCGCTTCAATCTGTTTCCGCATCTGACCGCGCTCGACAATGTCGCAATCGGATTGCACCGGGTATCAGGCTTGCCCAGGCGGGTTGCGCGTGAGCGCGCCGCCGAGCAGCTGCGCAAGGTGTTCCTCGGCGAGCACCTGAACAAGAAGCCAAGCGAGCTTTCCGGGGGCCAGCAGCAGCGCGTGGCCATTGCGCGCGCGCTTGCCATGGAGCCTGCCATCATTCTTTTCGACGAGCCCACCTCGGCGCTCGATCCGGAGCTCGTGCGCGAGGTGCTGGACACGATCCGCATGCTCGCTGCGGGCGGCATGACAGCGGTGATCGTCACGCACGAGCTTTCATTCGCGCTTCAGGTGGCCAGATGCGTCGTGTTCATGGATGAAGGCATGATCGTCGAGCGCGGAGCGCCGCGTGAAATGTTCGCCTCACCGTGCGAGGCGCGCACGCGGCGGTTTCTCGAGCATCTGCATCTTCCCGAGCTGAAAACGAAGCCATGAGCGAAGCGTTCGACATTCTCATTCGGGGTTGCACGGCACTGACCGCCGATCCGGCAAACCCCGTCGTTGAAAACGCCGCCATCGGCATCCGCGGCGATCGCCTCGCTCTGATCGAGAGTGCCAAGGATGCGCAAACCATTGCGGCGAAGCGCGTGATCGACGCACGCGGTCACGTCGCCACTCCCGGCTTCGTGAATGTGCACACGCACGCGGTGCTTTCGCTCGCCCGCGGGGTGACCGAGGATGCGGGTTTCGCGCCCGCCTACACGCCGGGCGTGCCACATGCCTATGATATTCGTGAAGATGAGGCCATTGCGCTCGCACGCGTCACCGCACTGGAAGCCCTTTCGTTCGGATCAACGCTGATCAACGACACCTACATTCACGCCCACGCGACGCTTCCCGCAGTCGCGGAACTCGGCATTCGCATCTCATCGTCGGCCTGGCTGCACGACGTGGATTTCACGCGCGTGCACGAGCGGCAATGGAAACACGAGCCTTCGATTGGCGACCGCACATTGCGGTATGCGACCGACCTCTACGATCGCTGGAACGGGGCGTTCGATGGCCGCGCGAGCGTGATGCTTGCGCCGCACGCCATCGACACCTGCTCGCGCGATTTCCTGCGCGAAGTCGATCGGGAGCGCAGGCAGCTAGGCGTGCGGGTCATGACGCACCTGGCGCAAAGCAAGGTCGAATTCGAGCAGGTGCGCCGCCGCGACGGCATGACGCCCACCGAAGCCGTGGACGATGCCGGGCTTCTCGATGAGGGGCTCATTGCCGCGCACTGCCTGGTGATGACCGAAGCGGATATTGCGCGTGCCGGTCGCGCTCATATTACGGTCGCGCACGCCCCCAAGGTGAACATGACCGGGGGCTATCTCCCGGTGACATCCCAACTCCGGCGGGCTGGCGCTCGTATCGCGCTCGCAACCGACAACATGCATGGCGACATGGTCGAGGTGATGCGTTGGGCGCTCGCGGCCGGGCGGCTGCAGGAAGGAGCGGTGACGGATTTCTGGCAGCCGAGCGATGTTTTTCACATGGCGACACTTGGCGCCGCGAAAGCTCTCGGCCTCGATCACCAGCTTGGCAGCCTCACGCTCGACAAGAAGGCGGACGTCGTTCTGTTCGATTTCCGGGGCGCGCATCTCACGCCGGCGCTCAACCCGCTGGGAACGCTCGTTCACGTCGCGCAAGGCCGCGACATCAATATGGTGATTGTCGATGGCCGGGTCGTGGTCGAGCATGGCGAGCCCGTGCTTGTGGACGCGCAGCGCATTCGCGAGGACGGCACCGCCGCGGCGCGTCGTTTGTGGAACCGCATCAGCGGCCACCCGCTGGTCGCGCCTGTGCAGCAGCGCTCCTAAACAGTTGTTAACCAGATCAGGAATAGGGTGCGCGCGAGATTGCGAAACTCACGTCATTGGTGGAGGAGAGCTTCATGAGTGGCTCGGCATCTTCGGCAGCGGACGAGAAAG
>DATCJI010000359.1:0-5892 GCA_036562835.1 Xanthobacteraceae bacterium
CTGCGGTGGCTCGACATTAGCGCATGCACGTCAGCCGCTCAAGAACATTTAGGGAACAAAAACGAGGAGATCAACCGCCCCGGCGCGCCTCGATGCGGTCCCAGATCATTGCCGCGACATCCGGGCCGCCAAAGTTCTTCACTGAACGAATTCCGGTTGGCGAAGTGACGTTGATCTCCGTCAGATATCCGTCGATCACATCAATGCCGACAAAGAGGAGGTCGCGCTCCCGCAGGGCGGGGCCGAGGCGTTCGCAGATTTTCCGCTCCCGATCCGACAGCTCGGTTTCGGTGGGCGTGCCGCCGCGTACCATGTTCGAGCGAAGATCGTCAGGCGCAGGCACGCGGTTCACCGCCCCGGCAAATTCGCCATCCACGAGCAGAATGCGCTTATCCCCCGCTCTCACCCCCGGCAGGAATTTTTGCACGACCCATTGCTCGCGAAACGTCACCGCAAAGAGATCATAGAGAGAGCCGAAATTGAGGTCCTCCGCCGCCAGCCGAAAAACCGCCTCGCCGCCTTTGCCGTAGAGCGGCTTCATCACGATGTCTCCGTGTTCCGCACGGAAGGCTTTGATCTCTGCAAGGTCGCGCGTGATCATGGTGGGCGGCATCAGGTCCGGAAAATCCATCACGAACATTTTTTCCGGCGCGTTGCGCACCGCCGCGGGGTGATTGACCACAAGCGTGTGCGGATGAATGCGTTCCAGCAGATGCGTCGTGGTTACATACGCCAGATCGAAAGGAGGATCCTGACGCAGCAGCACCACGTCGAGGTCCGCAAGGCGCGTGCGCTGACGCTCACCCAACGTGAAATGATCGCCTTCCCGATCGCGAACAGTCAGGGCACGCATGCTCGCGAACACATCGTCCCCGCGCAGCGCCAGTTGGTCCGGCGTGTAATAGGCGAGCGCATGCCCGCGCTTCTGCGCTTCCAGCATCAGCGCGAACGTGGAGTCGCCGCGGATATTGATCCGCTCGATCGGATCCATCTGCACCGCGACCTTGAGCTTCATGCCAGCGCCTCGACAGCGGTTCGGTAAAGCAAACGGGACGTTAACATTTTATCCGCACTGTCGCTGCCTCACCTCGTAATCCGTGGAGAGCCCAGCGTGCGGCTGCCGACTTTTTCGATCGCAACCAAGCTGTACTTGGTTTTTGCGCTGCTCGCGACGGTTACGCTCGCGCTCGCGGCGATCTCCGTATCCAATGCGCGGCGGCACGCTGCGCTCACTGACCAATTCGGTTCTGCTTTCATCGGCGCGATGAATGTCGAGCGGCTGAATGCGCTCATCTATGCAGTCGTCATGGAGTCGCGCGGCATCTACATGTCGCGCGACATTGCAACCGCGAAAGTGTATGGCGAGGGCCTTCTTCAATGAGCAGATCAAACAGGTCATGGACGATTGGCGACGCAGCGTGGGCTCCGAGGACGCCGCGCTGTTCGATGCGTTCGCCAAACGCGTCGAGAAGTTTCGCGAGTTCCGTCGCGAGCTGGTGCGGCGCGGCGTCGAAATCGGCCCGGAGGTGGGCCGCGAATGGGCGACAACGACGCCAATCGCAGCGTGCGCAAGGCGCTCAACGACGATCTTACGAGGCTTGCCCAGGTCTATGCCGAGCGTTCGCGCCTTATCTATGAGGTAATCGACCGGGGAATGGCGCGCACCGCCTGGCTTGTCGCAGTGACCGGCGCGCTCGCGGTGCTGCTCGCCCTTCTCGGTGCCGTGATCATCGGCCGCAAAATTGCGCGCCCCCTCGCGCGCATTACGCGTCTCACCGAAGCGGTTGCGGCCGGCAAAACCGAAGGCAACATTCCCTATACGGAACGGCGCGACGAGGTCGGGGCGCTCGCGCGGTCAATCGCCTTCTTTCAGCAGACGATGCACGCGAACGAGGATCTCAGTCGCACCGTGACCAAGGATGCGGAGGCGCGCGCCCGCAGGCAGGAAGCTGTGGCGATCGAGATCAATCGGTCACCGAAATTGACCGCCAGGTGAGCCAGGCAAATTCCATTGCCACGAAGGCAGTCAGCGAGGCGGAGTGGACCAACACGATGGTCAAAGAGCTCAACGAGGCAGCCGGCCGCATTGGGGACGTGGTCCGCCTGATCACCGACATTGCCGAGCAGACGAACCTGCTTGCGCTCAATGCCACGATCGAGGCGGCGCGCGCAGGCGAACCGGGTCGCGGCTTTGCGGTGGTTGTGAGTGAAGTGAAGGCGCTTGCCGGGCAGACTGCGAAGGCGACCGAGGACATTGGCGCGCAGATTGCCGGGATGCAGCATGCGACCATGCGGTCCATCGAGGCGATCGGGGCGATCGAACGCACAATCCGCCAGATCGGCGAGATCAGCGGTGCCATAGCGGCTGCCGTCACCGAGCAGGGGGCCGCCACGCAGGAGATCGCGCGCAGCGTGGAAACGGCTGCCAAGCGTACGGTCGATACCGCGGACGAGGTCGTGCGGGTGGGCGAGGCCACTTCTGCGACGCGCGACAGCGCGACCGAGGTCAAAGCTGTTGCGGACGATCTCGGTAATGTGGCCGCGCGCATTCGCTGCCAGGTCGACCAGTTCTTTCAGAAATTACACGCCGCCTGAGCATCAATCGGTTGCGTCGAACGCAGCCGGAATATGACGCGGCAAATGGCGCGGTGCGACGAGGATTGCGTCAAAACGCATGTCGCGGATCCGCTCATCTGGATTGAGTGCGAGCCAGGCCTCCGCGGCAGCAACGATGCGGTGTCGCTGGCGCGGCGTGATCGACCATTCGGCATCCTGCAATTGCCCGCGTGCTTTCACCTCGACGAAGATCAATAGCCTTTGGCGACGGGCAATCAGGTCGATCTCGCCAACGGGGCATTTCCATCGGCGTGCGAGAATGCGGAAACCTTTCAGCATGAGGAGGGTTGCCGCCCAGGCCTCGCCTGCGGTGCCCGCGCGAAAGGCGATTTGACGTCGCCGGTCCGCTCCTTCCGGCGGCGCGGTTGAGTCAGCCGGCACCTTGGCGTCCCTTTGCGAGCGCCAGTGCGCGTTGGTAGACGGATCGGCGAGGCTCGCCGGTAACCGCCGCGATTTCAGCGACCGCCTCTTTGAGCGAAAGTCGCTCGAGCGCCTCGCGCAGCAGCGCCTCCACGTTGCTCGTGCGCGAAGCATGATTCGGCGGTTGCGACGCAATCACGATCGCGATCTCACCGCGCGCTCTTCCTTCCCCTCCGAATTCATGCGCCAGGGCAGTAAGATCTCCGCATGCGACCTCCTCGTGCAACTTGGTCAATTCGCGGCACACGGCGGCCTGTCTCGGACCCAGCCCCTCCGCCAGGTCAGCCAAAGCCGAAGCAATGCGAGGCGCTGTCTCGAAAACAACGAGCGTCGCAGGAATTCCGCTTAGCTCCGCGATGCGCGCGCGCCGCTGGCCTGCTTTGGCGGGCAGGAATCCTTCGAAAAAAAAACGATCCGTCGGGAGACCACTCAACGTGACTGCCGCAAGTGCCGCGGAGGCGCCCGGCAGGACCGTCACGAGCACCCCCGCCGCGCGGGCACCGCGCACGAGCTTATAGCCCGGATCCGAGATGAGTGGCGTCCCTGCATCCGAAATGAGCGCAACTGATGCTCCGGCCGCGATGCGGCCGAGCAGCTTGGGCCGTGCGGTTTCGGCATTATGGTCGTGGTACGGCGTAAGCGGACCTTTGATGCCGTAGCGGGCGAGCAGCTTGGCACTCACGCGCGTGTCCTCGCAGGCGATGAGATCGGCACCCGCAAGGGTGGCCAGAGCGCGTAGCGTGATGTCGCGGAGATTTCCGATCGGTGTGGCGACGAGATAAAGGCCCGGCGCAAGCGGCGGGGCGGCAATCGCCTGGCCGTCGACCACGTAACCTCGCGGGCGGCGTTGATTGAGGGGGTCCGCAAACGTGCGACCTTTCATAGCGCTCAACTCTACTGGTCCGGACCGGGAAGGCCATCCCGGCTTGCTTACGTCCCGCCAAAACTGCAGCCATTCCATCCGGTTAACCATGATTTTTGCCCAAAACATCGATTGCAGGGACCAAACCGGGGTGACATCATCGGCCTGCCGTCGAGGAGACCGGCGCATGTATCGAGTGTCTCAGGCCAGGCGCGCCGGCGCGCGCGCTTATTTACCCGGGTGGGTCGCGCGGTTCGCCGGCATGCTGCTGGCAAGCGCGCTTGGGGCGTGTTCCGGGAGCAATTTCTCGATCGGCGACCTGCTCAACAGCTCGTCAAAGCCCGCCGCGCAGGCGGCCCCCTCCTCGAACATCGGCAACGGCCACGTAAAGGTCGGGCTCATCCTGCCGCTCTCCGGAAGCGGTAATGCGTTCGTCGCCGGCCAGTCTATGCGCAATGCTGCCGAGCTCGCCGTCGCCGAATTCAACAATCCCGACATTCAGATCCTGGTGAAGGACGATGCGGGTAATGCTTCCGGTGCCCAGCAAGCGGCGCAACAGGTGCTCGATGAAGGGGCTGAGATCATCCTCGGTCCCCTCTTCGCGCTCACGGTCGGACCAGTGGGCCAGCTCGCGAGAAGCCGCAGCATTCCGGTGATTGCATTCTCCACCGACGCCAACGTCGCTACGCGCGGCGTTTACCTTCTGAGCTTTCTGCCCGAGTCGGATGTCGACCGCATCATCGGCTATGCGGCAAGCCAGGGCCGCCGATCCATTGCGGCGCTCGTGCCGGATAACGCTTACGGCACAGTGGTTGAGGCCGCGTTCAAGCAGGTGACGGCGCGGCGTGGCGTTCGCCTTGTTGCGCTGGAGCGCTATCCTCTCGACAAGACGGCGATGCAGGCGCCCGTGCGCAACGTGGCGCAGGCGGCCGCGCGCGCAGATGCCATCTTCATACCCGATGGCGCTGATGCTGTTGCGTCGGTCGTGCAAACGCTGACTGCGAGCGGCATCGACACAAAGCGCGTGCAGCTTCTCGGCACGGGACTGTGGGAGGACAATCACGTCTTTTCGAATCCCCAACTCGACGGTGCGTGGTATGCGGGTCCCGATTCCTCCGGGTTTCGCAGTTTTTCCGGCCGCTACCGGGCTCGCTTTGGCCAGGATCCGGTGCGAACTGCGTCGCTCGCCTATGACGCCGTTGCGCTCGTGGCCGCGCTGGTTAAAACCCAGGGTAACAAACGCTTTGCGGAAGACGTGTTGACGAACTCGTCCGGATTCACGGGGATCGACGGACTCTTCCGCTTTCGTCCGGACGGAACCAACCAGCGCGGATTATCGGTCTTGCGCGTCTCGCCAAGTGGCGGGCAGGTCGTCAGCCCGCCTCCGAAATCGTTCGGCGCCTCGGGGACATAGTGCTTGGGCTTTCTTCGAATCAGTATCCCGGTTTATTTATTTGGGGGAGCATGATCTTTTCCGAAACCGGTTCCCACCCCCGGGTCAAAGCCCGAGGGCAGGCTTTTTCGGGATCATGCTCTAACCTAACCTAAGCAGCCAAATCAGCCACCACCGCATCGAGCACGGGAAATCCCGCGGGGCTCGCGCGGAGTGCTCCGCCATTTGTCGCCTCGATCAGACCCTGGTCGCGCAAGAAAGCAATGCGCTCGGTGCGCAGCGCGCGCCCGGCAAGGCGCGCGTAACGCGCCGGATCGATGCCTTCCGCAAGACGCAAGCCCATGAGCAAATATTCGTCCGCGACCTCCTCCTGGGTCAGACATTCATCTGTGACATGGCCATGCCCGTCTTTTTCGACGCGCGCGAGCCAGGCCTCAGGCTGCTTCTCGGTTGCGGTCGCATATCGGGCGCCGGCGATATCAAGCCTTCCATGCGCGCCAGGCCCGATGCCCGCATATTCATGGCCTTTCCAGTAAACCAGATTGTGCCGGCACTCAGCGCCAGGACGTGCGTGGTTTGAGACCTCGTAAGCAGGCAAGCC
>DATCJI010000402.1:0-4112 GCA_036562835.1 Xanthobacteraceae bacterium
GGAGTCCCGCGCTGAGGCACGGGCTTGCAAGCCCTCGGATGAAACGGTCTCCCGTCCGCCACCGCGCCGGTCAAGGTAACCGATTCGGTCATCCGCAACTTACAAGGATGACGGATTTAGATAGAGCTAATGAACGACGCACCTCGCACCGAAACTGAAACGTCTAAAGCGACAACCGCTTCGGCGCCGCCGCCGGCCAAGATCGGGGTGCTGCTCGTCAATCTCGGCACTCCGGAAGCGCCCGATACCGTTTCGGTTCGGCGTTATCTGAAGGAATTCCTCACGGATCCGCGCGTAATCGAGCACCAGGGGCCACTCTGGGACCTGCTGCTGAACGGTGCCATCCTGCGCGTGCGTCCGCGCCGCAAGGCGCGCGATTATCGCAAAATCTGGAATCACGAGAAGAACGAGTCGCCGCTCAAGACGATCACGCGCTCACAGGCGGAGAAGCTTGCATCGACGCTCGAGCCCCTGGGCGCGCATGTGATGGTCGAGTGGGCAATGCGATACGGCAATCCGCCCATTGCATCAGCCATCAGGGGGCTCGCTGAGCGCGGCTGCGAGCGGCTTCTCGTGGTGCCGCTGTATCCGCAATATTGCGCAGCCACTACCGCCACCGCCTGTGACGAGGTTTTCCGGTCGCTGTTGCCGCTGCGCTGTCAACCGGCCCTGCGCATCGCGGCTCCGTATTACAACGATCCGATCTATATCGAGGCGCTCGCATCCTCGCTCAACGCGGAGCTCGCGCAGCTCTCGTTCAAGCCGGAAGTCATTGTGGCGTCTTTCCACGGCGTGCCGCAGGCCTTCATCGACGCGGGCGACCCCTACTACGCTCATTGTGCCGAAACCGTGCGCTTGCTTCGCACCGAGCTCAAGCTCGACGAAACGGGACTGATCATGACTTTTCAGTCGCGCTTCGGACGCGCGAAATGGCTCGGTCCGGCGACCGACCACAGCGTGAAACAGCTCGCCAGGCGCGGCACAAAAAACATCGCCGTCATCATGCCGGGCTTCGCAGCCGATTGCCTCGAGACGCTCGAGGAGATCGCGGTCGAGAACGCGCACATTTTCAAGAAATACGGCGGCGAGAATTTCGCGACCATTCCGTGCCTCAACGACAGCGGCCCGGGAATGCTGGTGATCTGGCAGATGACGCTGCGCGAGCTGAAAGGTTGGATTTGAAACCAATTCGCGCGTAATAGCTCCTCGCCGGAATTCAAGATGCTTCCCGCCCGCGAGTACCGTAATAACGGCAGTTTGGGCGTACTTGCGTCCGTGAAAGTGCTTTTCCACATTCTACAAAAAGTACAGGAGAGGGAAATGTTTCTTGGCCTTAATGTATTTGCGGTGGTGCTCGTTGCGCTGGCCGTGCTCACATTGATCGCTTCGGTCAAGACCGTCCCACAGGGATATCAATGGACCGTCGAACGGTTCGGCCGGTACACGCATACGCTCAAGCCCGGGCTCAACTTCATCATCCCGTATTTCGACCGCATCGGCCGCAAGATGAACATCATGGAGCAGGTGATCGATATCCCGCGCCAGGACGTCATCTCGAAGGATAATGCGACGGTGACCGTGGACGGCATCGCGTTCTTTCAGGTGCTCGATGCGGCGCACGCTAGGTACGAGGTCGCCAATCTCACACAGGCAATCGTGGCGCTGACGATGACAAATATTCGCTCGGTAATGGGCGGCATGGATCTTGACCAGATGCTTTCGCATCGCGACGAGATCAACGAGCGGCTGTTGCGCGTCGTGGACGCGGCGGTGTCTCCGTGGGGCGTGAAAGTCAATCGCATCGAGATCAAGGACATCGTGCCACCCGCCGACCTCGTGCAGGCAATGGCGCGGCAGATGAAGGCGGAACGCGAAAAGCGCGCGGAGATCCTGCAGGCCGAAGGCCAGCGCCAGGCGGCGATCCTGCGCGCCGAAGGTGCGAAACAGTCGCAGATCCTCGAAGCCGAAGGGCGCCGGGAGGCGGCATTCCGGGACGCGGAAGCGCGCGAGCGCTCGGCACAGGCGGAGGCGAAGGCAACCGAGGTCGTCAGCGGCGCCATTGCGCAGGGCAATGTCGCGGCGCTGAATTACTTTGTTGCGGAAAAATATCTGCGCGCGTTCACGCAGCTTGCGCAATCGCCAAATCAGAAAATATTGATGCTGCCCATCGAGGCTGTGAACGTGCTCGGATCACTCGCCGGCATTGGCGAGATTGCCAGGGAGGCATTCGGATTCGACGGTAGAGCGGGGGCCGCCCGCCTCGCCAACGCGGCGGCCAACCGGCCCCACGACCGGCCCTTCGCCGGCAGTCACTTGAGCATGACGAAAGTGGGGAACCGGGTTTCCGAAAAAGATGATGCTCCAACAAAAGGCCTAGCGCGTCATGGTTGACTCTATCATTTCGCTTGGTCACTGGAACTGGCTAATTGCCGCCGCAGTGTTTCTGTTGATCGAGGTGCTCGCGCCCGGCATTTTCATGCTGTGGCTCGGGCTCGCCGCGCTGCTGGTCGGCATCATTTCAATTGGAGTGGTGTGGCCCTGGCAGGCACAGTTCATTGCGTTTGCGGTTTTTGCGCTCGTCTCGGTCCCGGCCTGGCGACATTTCACCCGTAACCGGGAGACGGCAGACAGCCCCTTTCTCAACCGGCGCGTCGAGACCTATGTGGGGCGCGTGTTCACGCTGGAGAGGCCAATTGTGGATGGCGTCGGCGCTGTGCGCATCGATGATACGGTGTGGCGGGTGAGGGGGCCGGATTGCCCCGCTGGCAGCCGCGTTCGCATCGCGCGCGCCGATGGCCCTAACCTGCTCGTCGAGGCGGTATGAACCGTAGCGCGCATTGAGCGCAGCGAAATCCGGGATCTCGCTTCCCCGGATATCGCTTCGCTCTATCCGGGCTACACCTTTGCGGGGGAGGATTACGCGATCCCGGCGCGCAGCAGGTCGTGGAAATGCACGATGCCGACGGGCTTGCCGGCCTCGGTCACGATGAGCGCCGTGATCTCCGATGTGTTGATGATCTCGAGCGCCTCGCTCGCGAGTTGGTCGGGCCGCACCGTCTTGGGCGAGCGCGTCATGACCTCATCGACGCGTACCTCGAGCAGGTCAGGACGCATGTGCCGCCGCAGGTCGCCGTCGGTGATGATGCCGGCGAGCGTTCCCGTCGGTTCCGTAATGCCCACGCAACCAAAGCCCTTGCTCGACATTTCAACCACGGCCTCCGCCATGGAGGCGCCCAGCGCAACCAGCGGGATGCTGTTTCCCGTATGCATCACGTTGGAAACGAATTTCAGCATGGCGCCAAGGCGGCCGCCCGGATGCAGTTTGTGGAAATCGAGCGCGGTAAATCCGCGGCTCTCGAGAAGCGCGAGCGCGAGCGCGTCCCCGAGCGCCGCCTGCATCAAGGTCGATGTCGTGGGCGCGAGATTATGGGGGCAGGCCTCCCGGGCCGCGGGTAGTGCAAGCACGACGTCAGCCGCTTTGCCGAGCGTGCTTTCCGCCGACGCGGTGACCGCAATGAGCGGAATACGGAACCGGCGCGAGTAATCGATCAGATGCTCGAGCTCGGCGGTCTCGCCCGACCATGATAACGCGATGATCACGTCATTGGGCGTGATCATGCCGAGGTCTCCGTGGCTTGCCTCGCTTGGATGCACGAAAAAGGCAGGCGTTCCCGTCGAGGCGAACGTGGCTGCGATTTTGCGGGCCACATGGCCCGACTTGCCCATCCCGGTGACGATCAGACGGCCTTGGGCGGCAGCAATCATGTCGATGGCGCGCAAGAAAGCGCGCCCGAGCTCATGGTGCATTGCCGCGCACAGCGTGCCGATGCCCCCTGCCTCCGTCTCAAGCGTGCGCAATGCGCAATTGAGCAGGTTCTGCGCGCGGGGGTCGCGGGGCTTCTCTGTGCTCAGCGGTTTTGCCATCGCTGCTCCAACCTCAGGCGCCTTGTCCAAGCCGGCCGTTCCCGCGAAAGCCGGGACGGGGTTCGCTTCTGGATTCCCGCTCGAGTTTAGCCTCGGGCTCGGCAGGGGGGAGCCGGGCGCGGGAATGAGCGAAAAAACTCTAGCACGCACCCGGACCGGAAATGGAGCCGGAAAGCGCGATCAACCCC
>DATCJI010000413.1:0-13802 GCA_036562835.1 Xanthobacteraceae bacterium
CCTCTGTGTGCCTTGCTGCAGCCCTCGTATGGTGGATTTAATGAGTCTGGACCCTAGTTCGCACTCGCGATTGGCCGGCCCTGCCCCTGAACCGGCGTAGGCGGCCTGGCTACTTGAAGGCATTTCGGGTCCGTGCCTGGGCTCTAACAGGAAATTTAATTTTCCAATCCTCGATTTTAATGGTCGGTTGCGGGGCGTGACATATTTTCAGAACACGAAATCTGTGGCTCACGTCGGAGCAGCGTCATGTTCTTCTTTCCCATCTTCTGGACCGCATTCATCCCGTTCTTCATCGCGATATTCTCGATTGTTGCTGAACGGGTGATGCGCTTGCTGCGCCAGAGGCGAACGCACTCCTTTGCTCCAGCGCACTCCTTTGCTCCAGCTGCGTCTGGGCGCCATGCCGCATTTCCCGCGACATTGATCCGGACAGCCGTCCAACATGCGGAAGGCCCATGTCAATGACCGCCAGCATGATCCTCATTGGGCAATTGATCGTCGGGGCCTACTCGGGGCTGGAGTACACGACACACAGTCCGGCAGGATCGTGGCGGGGGAGCCGGCGATCCGGATCGTTCAATATTGCCTTCCGCCCGAGCACGATGACAGCATAAGTGTATTTTGCCGTTGGTCGGCTTAGCGCGGCCCGGGAACGTCTACATCCAGCTTGCGACCGCGGAGCACTGCCTATGAAATCCTACTTGATGACTTTTCTCATGGGGCTGATCATTGTGCTCGGCGATGTGCTCGCAAAAAATCAGGGTCACATAAACCGGACAACCGCTGCAGTCGCGAAGGTGGTTGCGAAAATCCGCGGGGTCGCCGCGCGAAAGTAAATAGGAGCAACTATACCGAGGCAGGGCAGGGCGGTTTCGCCCTGCTCATCGGGGCTGCCTTCCTCCCGGCGAGCCTATGACACTTCTTCGATGGTCGCGGCCGCAAGGCGCGGCGACGCAACGCGCGCGGGCAGACTGAACTGAAAGGTCGCGCCGCGGTCCTGGTTATTGCTGGCCCATAGGCGTCCGCCATGTGCCTCGATGATACGCCGGCTGATGGACAGGCCCATGCCGGTCCCTTGCGGCTTCGTCGTGAAGAATGCCTCGAAGATGCGCTTGTTTTCCGGATCCGAAAGCCCGATTCCCGAGTCCCTGACCGAAATTAATACCTGAGCATCAGCCGTGCTCCTCGATGCGAGTGTCAGGCTCCCGCCGCTATCCTTCATGGCCTCCAGGCCGTTGAGCATCAGGTTCAGGAGGACCTGCTGCAGCTGCACCCGGTCGGCCGTGATCAGCGGAAGCTCCGGCTCGACATCGAGGCGGATGGAGATGGACTTACGGCTGGCCGTATGGTGCAGCAACCCGATCATCTCATGAATGATTTCGTTGAGGTCGACGGACTCCCGTCGCGGCGTGCCGCGCGTGTAGAGCGAGCGGACCCTGTCCATGATCTCGGCGGCACGCATGACATTGCTCGTCGTCCGACCCACGGCTTCCGCAGCCGCTTTCAAGTCCGGCGGATCATGCGACAAATGTCGCTCGCAGGCGTGTGCGCTCATCACCGCTCCGGTGAGAGGCTGCTTGATGTCGTGGGCGAGAGAGGCGGCCAGCTCTCCCATCATGCTTACGCGGTTGATGTGCGCGAGATCGGCCTCGAGCTGATGTAGCCGTTCGCGCTCCTGCTCCGCGAGCTTGCGCTCCGTCACATCGACTGCCGTGCCGAGATATTCAACGACCTCCCCGGTCGGACCGACGACCGGATGGCCTATGGTATGCAGGTGTTTTACCGTTCCATCACGCAGCACGATCCTGTAACCGACCACGTAATCGATCTTCTGATCGACGGCCCGATGCCTGCATTCGTAGACTCTGTCGCGATCCTCTGGGTGGATGAATTGCCAAAATGTTTTATCGCTCGGCTCGCCCTTTTGCGGGTCCAATGCAAAT
Organism: Xanthobacteraceae bacterium; assembly: GCA_036562835.1. GTDB lineage: Bacteria > Pseudomonadota > Alphaproteobacteria > Rhizobiales > Xanthobacteraceae > VAZQ01. The sequence goes on from DATCJI010000413.1 coordinate 1,944, forward strand.
ATTCGGAACAGTTCCTCGGACCAGTAGTGTCGCTTGCCGGTGATGGGATTGAGGGCCCATGTCCCCGTGTGCGTGAGCCTTTCGGCTTCCGCCAAATATGCCTCGCTGCGCCGGAGGGCATCCAGTGCGCGATCCCGTTCAATAGCCACGCGCACCAGGTGCGTCGCCAGCTCGATGAGCTCCAGGTCTTCCGCCGTCGGACTTCGCGTCTCGCGATAGTACATACAGAAGGTGCCCAGGACTTTTCCTTCTGAAGAGAGCACGGGCCTCGACCAGGATGCGCGCAGGCCATGCTTGAGAGCGCACGCGCGATGCTCGGGCACGTCCCACAGCGGATCGTTGGCGATGTCGGAGACAATAACCGGTGCTCCCCGGTAGGCCGCGGTGCCGCATGAGCCGGCGCATGGCCCGATCGGCATTTTTTCCATCTGTCGCTGCCATTCCTCCGGCAGGCCGTCTCCGGCCGCGAGATCGAGGTGAACCCCGTCGGGATTGAGCAACAGGACCGAAGCGATCGTCCCGCTCCGCTGCTCCTCTATAATAAGACAGAGAACATGCAGTATTTCCCTGAGCTCCACGCCGGTGGCAATCATTTCGAGGAGCCGTTTCTCTCCTGTATGCAACGCTTCACCGCGCTTGCGATCATCAATATCCGTGAGGACTCCATACCATCTGACGATCTGGCCGTGCTCATCGCGCAGCGGCACGGCTCGAACCAGAAACCACCGATATTCGCCATCTGCGCTGCGATGCCGCACTTCGTTCTCGAACGGCTCACCGCTTTCGAGCGATGCCCGCCAGCGCTTCACGTGCAACTGAAGATCGTCACTGTGAATGGTGGACTGCCAACCGCCGCCGGTCGTGTCTTCGAGCGACAACCCCGAATAATCCTGCCACCGCCGGCTCACAAACTCCGTGTTTCCGTCGGGCCGGGTTGCAAACGCCATGGCCGGTATTGTCTCGATCAGCTCGCGCAGCTCAGGCTGCTGCGCGGCAATCGGTTCGGCACGAGCTTGATTGAACTTGATCATGGTGGCCCCCGCGGGGTGCGCGTTCCTCGAGCCAGCGAAACAAACCCTAGTACTCCAGTTATGCGCAATTGCAAGACTCGGTGCGACAACCTGGGATCTGATTGTGACGAGTTTCCGAAAGCTTACGACCGGCGCACAATAAAGAAATCGAGCGCGCAGCAGCCGTGAATTTTCCATACGATTGTGCCGCTTGAGACGCAGCAAAATTGCGTGACTGCCTGGTTGGATATGTGTTCATAGAGCGCGTCTATACTCGGGTGGTGCGCGGCAGGTCATCGGAGCGCCGCGGAAAATGCGGACGGGCACCTTCAACCGTATCAGCTTCCCATTCTTGAGCGCCGCAGGACTTAGTCGGCAACTAAATTCGGATTTAAATTCGTAAAACCCGATTTAAAGCATCATGCATTTTGGTCCTCTCGTCACCGGATCCCGTTCTGTGTGAGCGCGAGAGTCTTCCTCGGCGCAATCTACAAACGGAACTGATTCCGGGCTTGTGCTGGGCCGATGGGTTGACGGGCGGGTCAGTCTCAACTCTCGTTTGTAGTGCCGCTCGCTACGATCCAGGAACCGCGGGGGCGCCTCGTGCGTTGGTTTATCAATATTGGCCCAGGAGAAGACGCAATGGCTATGGCCAAGGATCGAGTTAAAGGTTCCGCTGAACAGGCGAAAGGTAAAGTGAAGGAGTGGACCGGCAAGGTTACGGGCGACAGCAAGACCGAGGCTGAAGGGAAATCGGATCAGTTCAAGGGGAAGGTGCAGAACACTGTCGGCGGGATCAAGGACTCGCTTCGCGGCAAATAGGGTTGCGCATCATCTAGGATAAAATGAGAGCCCCGCGAGGGGCTCTCATTTTATAGGTCTCGTCTTTGTAGCCCGGACTGAGCGAACTGAAATCAGGGTAGCTTGCATCCGGGCTTTCGCTTGCGCCCAAGCCGGGCTACGAAGAAGGCGCGCGCTCCGCTATAACCGCGTGATGCCCGCAGCCCTAACCTCATTGCCCGCCTCGATCGATGCGACCGTCGAGCTGCTCGCCCGCGCGGATTACCTCGCCGACCGTGCGCTAGGGACAGTGCTGTTTCTCAGCTTGAAAATGACGCGCCCGCTGTTTCTGGAAGGGGAGGCAGGTGTTGGCAAAACAGAAATCGCGAAGGTGCTGGCGCAAACGCTCGGGCGACGGCTCATTAGGCTGCAGTGTTACGAGGGCCTCGATGTTGCGGCGGCCGTCTACGAGTGGAACTACGCCGCACAGATGATCGCGATCCGCGTTGCGGAGGCCGAAGGCGCGCACGACCGCGAGCGCCTCGAGCATGATGTGTTCTCACAGCGGTTCCTGATCAAACGCCCGCTGCTGCAAGCGCTCGAGCCTGCGCCGGAGGGCCCGCCCGTGCTATTGATCGACGAGCTCGATCGTGCCGACGAGGCGTTCGAGGCCTTTCTTCTGGAAGTGCTTGCGGATTTTCAGATCAGTATTCCCGAGCTGGGAACGGTAAAGGCGGCGCACCCGCCCATCGTGCTGGTCACGTCGAACCGCACGCGCGAGATCCACGACGCGCTCAAACGCCGCTGTCTCTATCACTGGCTCGGCTATCCTTCGGCCGAGCGTGAGCTGAAAATCGTGCGCACCAAGGTTCCAAATATTGGCCGCGCGCTGTCCGAGCAGGTCGTGCATTTCGTGCAATCCCTGCGCAAGGAGGACCTGTTCAAGGCGCCGGGCGTGGCCGAGACGCTCGACTGGGCAGCCGCCCTGACGGAACTCGATGTAACCACGCTCGAGCCCGCAATCATATCCGAGACGCTCGGCGCACTCCTGAAATATCAGGACGATATCGCACGCCTCGAGGGAGATAGGACAAAGGAGCTGGTTGCCGAAGTACGCGCAAAAATGCGGGCGGCGGAATAATGGCGGAAGATGCAGGTCGGCTCGCCGACAACATCGTTTACTTCGCGCGCGCGCTGCGCGTGGCTGGCATACCGGTTGGGCCCGGCGCGATCATGGACGCGCTTTCCGCACTCGCGGCTGGCGGCGTTGGTGCGCGCGATGACTTCTACTGGGTACTGCACGCGGTCTTCGTGAACCGGCGCGAGCACTCGCCGGTGTTCGCACAAGCCTTCCGTATGTTCTTTCGCCGTCGCGCGGGCCTCGATCAGCTCGCAGCCATGCTGCCACCCACTGCCCAGCCGGAACGAAAGCCGCCGCCCGGCGCGCAACGCGTGCAAGATGCGCTTGCGCCATCGACGCACAGGGCCAGCAAACGGGAAGAGCTTGAACAGGATGCACGGCTGACCTTCTCGGACCAGGAGGTGCTGCGCCGCAAGGATTTTGCGCAAATGACAGCAGCCGAGCTCGTTGCCGCGCAGGAAGCAATTAAACGGCTCGTGCTGCCGCTCGACGAAGTCCGCACGCGACGGCTCGCGCCGAACCGGCACGGTCACATCGTGGATATCCGGCGCACGCTACGAGCGAGCCTGCAGGCCGGCGGCGCGGTCATCGACCTCAAATTTCTCGGTTCGCGCGTGCGGCCTCCGCCGCTCGTCGCGCTGCTCGATATTTCCGGTTCGATGAGCCAGTACACACGCCTGTTTCTGCATTTCCTTCACGCGGTTGCGGACGCGCGCAAACGCGTACACACATTTCTCTTCGGCACGAGACTCACGAACATCACGCGCGCGCTCAAGGCGAAAGACCCGGACGAGAGCCTCGCGGCGGTGGCCGCCAGCGTCCCTGACTGGTCGGGCGGCACCCGCATTGCCAGCTCGCTGCATAATTTCAACAAGCTGTGGGCGCGGCGCGTGCTGGGTCAGGGCGCCTTGGTTCTCCTCATCACGGATGGGCTGGAGCGCGACCCCGACGACCGGCTCGCCTTCGAGATCGATCGCCTGCACCGCTCCTGCCGCCGGCTCATCTGGCTCAACCCACTGCTGCGTTTTTCCGGGTTCGAGGCCAGGGCAAAAGGCATTCGCACCATGTTGCCCCATGTGGATCAGCTGCGCCCGATCCATAATCTCGATTCCATGATGGAGCTGGTGCGTGCACTCTCGGCACATGGCGGCCCCGCGGGCGATCCGAAGGCTTGGCTGAAGAGCGCCGCGTGAGAAGCATTGCCGCGCCGCCTCGCGCGATCCATTTAAGTAGCCGGGATGAGCACAGCGATATCCGGGGCTTTTCCGCATGTCGCTTCGCTCATGCGGGCTACGGTTCGCGGATCCCAAACGCAAACGGAGAACGCCGATGCAAACTTTGGCGCGGGACGAAGATATTCTCAAAGCTGCCGCGAGTTGGCGGCGCGAGGGTCGCGGCGTGGCGCTTGCGACGGTGATCGAAACGTGGGGCTCGGCGCCGCGGCCGGTCGGCTCGAATCTGGTGATCGATGATGCGGGGAATTTTCTCGGCTCCGTCTCGGGCGGTTGCGTCGAAGGTGCGGTAGTCACGGAGGCGCTGGATGTGATCGAAAGCGGCGCGCCAAAAACACTCGAGTTCGGCGTGGCCGACGAAACCGCCTGGCAGGTCGGACTTTCCTGCGGCGGCACCATCCGGGTTTACGTGGAGAAAGTGGACTAACCTGTCGTGAAGCTCGCCGTTCTCGACACACTGAATGCGGAGCGGGCCGCGCGGCGCGCGGTCATCATCGTGACCGAGCTCGACAGCGGCCGGCAACGGCTGGTGAAGGCTGCCGATGCCGCAGGCGACCCGCTGCATGTGATGCTGGAAAAGCATCTGCGCAGCGGCAAGAGTGGAATAGTCGAAACAGAGCAGGGCAAAGAATTTCTGGCGGTGCACGTTCCGCCGCCGCGCCTCGTCATCACGGGTGCGGTGCACATCAGCCAGGCGCTTGCGCCCATCGCCAAGCTCCTGGGTTACGACGTCACCATCGTCGACCCGCGCACCGCGTTTGCATCCATCGAGCGCTTTCCGGAAGTCAAAGTGATTGCCGAGTGGCCCGACGTGGCGCTGCCCGCGCTCGCCGTCGATCGCTACACCGCCTTCGTCGCGCTCACCCATGATCCAAAGATCGACGACCCGGCGCTTGCGCATGCGCTTGCGCGCGACTGCTTCTATATCGGCGCGCTCGGGTCGAAAAAGACGCATGCCCGGCGCATCGACCGCCTCAAAGCGCAGGGCCATTCGGAAGCGGCGCTTGCGCGCATTCACGCGCCAATCGGGCTTTCGATCGGCGCGAGCACGCCCGCCGAAATCGCGGTGGCGATCATGGGAGAGATCACCGCACGCTTGCGCCAGGCGGCGGAAAAAAGTGCATGAAATTCGGACCTGTCCCGCTCCACGAGGCCGAAGGGGCCGTCGCCGTGCATTCCATCCGCAAAGGCGATCTCGTCCTGAAGAAGGGAACGGTGATCGGCAAAGCCGAAATTGCCGCGCTTGCGAGGACCGGAATCAGCGAGATCGTGGTCGCGCGCACCGAGCCCGGAGACATATCCGAGGATACGGCAGCCGCGGAAATCGCCACCGCGGTCGCGGGCGAGGGCGTGCGCGTCGAGCGCGCCTTCACGGGGCGCGCCAATATTTTTGCGGAGAGCGCCGGTATCCTTGTGATCAACAAGGAGGGCGTCGATCGTCTGAACAAGGTCGATGAATCCATTACGCTCGCAACCCTCTCGGCCTACAAACCCGTCGTCGCGGGAGAAATGATAGCGACGGTAAAGATCATTCCTTTTGCCGTCGCCGCACCGCAGCGGGATGCGGCCTTGGTAGCGGCAAGCAAAGCGGCGCCGGTTCTACGGGTGGCGCCTTACCGGATCAGGCAGGTTGGAATTATCTCGACGGAGATCCCCGGGCTCGCCCCAAAGGTTATCGACAAGACGCTGAAGGTGACGCAGGAGCGCCTTGCGCCGGCAGGCGCCCGCGTGATTGCCGAACGGCGCGTACCTCACGAGCAAAGCGCGCTCGCCGCGGCGCTGCAGGAAGTGCTCGACGCCGGCGCGGAGCTGGTGGTGGTGTTCGGCGCCTCGGCGATTGCCGACCGCCGCGACGTCATTCCTGCGGCCGTTGAGGCGATTGGCGGAAAGATCGAGCATTTCGGCATGCCGGTCGATCCCGGCAATCTTCTGCTCGTCGCCGCCGCGCACGGCCATGCCGTGCTCGGTGCGCCCGGCTGTGCGCGCTCGCCCAAGGAAAATGGCTTCGACTGGGTTCTGATGCGCCTGCTTGCCGGCCTTCCTGTTTCACGCGATGCGATCACCGATATGGGAGTTGGCGGCCTTTTGATGGAGATCGTGACGCGACCGCAGCCGCGCGCCGAGGCCGCTGCGGCGGTGCAGAAGCGGATCGGCGCAGTGGTGCTTGCGGCGGGGCGTTCCACTCGCATGGGCGGACCGAATAAACTTTTGGCCGAGATCCGCGGGCGGCCGCTCGTGCGAATTGCGTCCGAGGAGGCTCTCGCATCGGGAGCAAGTCCGGTGATCGTGGTTACGGGCCATCAAAGGGCGGAGATCGAGAAGGCTCTCGGCGGGCTGCCAGTGCGTCTCGCGCACAACCCGGATTTTGCCGATGGGCTCGCAACGTCTCTGAAGGCAGGCATCCGCGCGCTGCCTTCCGATGTGGATGCAGCAATTGTCTGTCTTGGAGATATGCCCTGCATCGACCCCAAGCTCATGCGCCAGCTTATGGCTGCATTCGCCCCGGAGCGCGGCGTCCTTGTGGTGGTGCCCACCTTCGAGGGCAAGCGCGGCAATCCTGTGCTTTGGTCGCGCCGCTTTTTTCCAGACCTGATGGCGATCGAGGGCGACGTCGGCGCCCGCCACCTCATTGGTCGTTACGGCGAGGCCGTGGTGGAAGTGCCGGTCGCAAAAGGCACGCTGGTCGACGTCGATACGCCGGAAAGCCTTGCCGAGCTGAAAGCCGAGATCGCGGCAGGGTAACCGCCGGGCAGCAAGGGTCCAACGCGCGCGCGCAAGTGTCGCTATTTTGCACCGCAACGCGGTGGAGTTGTCCTCCCAGGAAGGCGAAAGAGGGCGCGTTCACCAACTGGAAACGCCTCTCCCATACGTTTTTTGCCGAGGGGAGGGGCTGTAATGATCGCCACAGGACGAAACCTTGTGATCGCCTGCCTGCTCGTGGGCAGTATGGCTGCGAGTGCCAAGGCCGCAGGCGCCCTCGCGGTCGGCACGTGTGGAGCATACGGGTTTGCGTATAATTACACGCGCGGGGCGGCCGCCAGTCGCGCTGCGCTCGAAAAATGCGCCGGCGAGTGCAAGGTGGTGCCGGTGACGCGCGCATGCGGCGCGATCGCCATCGACGGCACGAACGCCTGTGGTCCGCATGGATATGCGGTCGCACGCCGCCTAGGCCAGGCGCAAAACACGGCCCTGCGGCATTGCTACGAATACGGAGGCAAGGAGTGCGTGATCCGCGCCTGGGCATGCGACGCCAAGGGCTGACGGAAACTGTGACGTAACGCCGTAGCCTGGATGAGCGCAGCGATATCCGGGGTTCCGCTCTCCCGCATGTTTATGAGGGCGCGATCCCAATCGCGCGGACGTGAGTATCGGGCGCTTGTGCCGGGAAGACGGCGGGCGCAATACTGACTGACCAGTCAGTCAGTAGAGACGTCCATGCGTCCGGGCCGCGCCAGAAAGACTGCACGCTCCCGTATGCGCCTGCGGGACAGGGGAACACCGGCGGCGCGAAAGAAAGAAACGCGCACAGAACGGCGTGACGCCATCCTCGACGCAGCGCTTGCAGAATTCGCGGCGCAGGGATTTGCAGCGACGCGGCTCGACGACATCGCTCGGCGTGCTGCGGTCGCCAAGGGCACGCTTTATCTTTACTTTCGTGACAAGGAGAGCCTGTTCAAGGAGCTGGTGCGGTCGCGCTTGAGCCCGCTGGTGGGCGCTATCCGCACGGCCGCCGCGCGGGATCTTTCCGTGCGCGCCCTCGTCGAGCTCATCCTGAATGTCTTCTTGACGGAGATCTACGGCACCAGCCGAAAGGACATCATCCGGCTGATCATCAGCGAAGGTCCGCGTTTCCCGGAGCTCGCGGAATTTTATCACCGCGAAGTGATCGCCCGCGTGCTTCCGCTGCTGCGCCGGCAGCTGCGGCAAGCGGTGAAAAGCGGAGAGCTGCGCCACGACGCGCTCGTTCGGTTTCCGCAATTACTGGTCGCGCCTGCCCTGGTGGCGATCCTGTGGTCCGCCCTGTTCGGGCGCTTTTCCCCGCTCGATGCGCGCGCATTTTTGCGCGCCCATCTCGAGGTGCTGTTTCCGGAGAGCGCGCGGCCATGAGAATGCGCAACATCGCCTTCGGCTTGAGCATCGGGCTCGCCGTCGTGCTGCTGAGCAGCTGCAACCAGGCGACCGAGCCGGTGTTTCAAGGCTGGGTCGAGGCCGAGCTGATATTCGTCGGACCGGACGAGAACGGTCGCATCGAGACGCTCACGGTGCGCGAAGGCTCGCCCGTGGAAAAGGGCATGCTGCTGCTCACGCTCGATGCCGACCTGCAGCTTGCGGACGTCGCAATGGCCGAGGCATCCCTGAAAAATGCGCAGATTGCCTACGACCGGGCGATTGCACTTCTGAAAACCTCGGCGGGCACGCAGAAAACGGTGGATGACGCGGAGGCTGCGCTGCGCAGCGCCCAGGCACGGCTTAACTCCGCGCAGACGCGGCTCAATCGGCGCAAGGTCTACAGCCCTGTCACGGGCAGCGTGCAGCAGCTCTATTTCCGGGTGGGCGAGCTTGTGGTGACTGCCAAGCCGATTCTCGCGCTGCTGCCGCCCATGAATCTCAAGGTGCGCTTTTTTGTGAGCGAGCCGATGCTGCCGAGGCTCAAGCTCGGCGATACGGTAGCGATCAGCTGCGACGGCTGCGAGCCCGGCATTGAGGCGAAGATCAGCTTCATCGCGCGCAGCTCCGAGTTCACGCCGCCCGTGATTTACAGCATGGAGGAGCGCGCAAAGCTCGTGTTTCTGATCGAGGCGCGTACCGACCGAACTGATCAATTACGCGTCGGTCAGCCCGTCAGTGTGAGGCTTGTGGAGCGACCTTGAGCGTAGAGACAAGCACCGCGTCGTCACCGCAGGTGGTCATCGACGTCGAAGGGCTGAGCAAGTCCTTCGGCGGGCGCAAGGTCGTGCGCAACATTTCCATGCAAGTGAAGCGCGGCCAGATCTATGGATTTCTGGGACCCAACGGGGCCGGCAAAACCACCACGCTGCGCATGTTGTGCGGTCTGCTGACGCCTGACGAAGGCCGTGGCACTTGCCTGGGTTACGACATTCGCACCGACGCGGACGAGATCAAGCAGTACGTCGGCTATATGACCCAGCGCTTCAGCCTCTATCAGGACCTTTCGGTTGCCGAAAACCTCGAATTTGTCGCGCGAGTGTATGGAGTGCGGCGGCCGAAACAGGCGGCGCGGGGGATGATCGAGCGCCTCGGGCTGCAAGGGCGCGAGCGGCAGCTCGCCGGCGAGTTATCGGGCGGCTGGAAACAGCGGCTCGCACTCGGTGCATGCACGCTGCCCAATCCGCAACTGCTCCTGCTTGACGAGCCCACCGCGGGGGTCGATCCAAAAGCGCGGCGCGAGTTCTGGAACGAGATCCACGCGCTTGCCGCATCCGGCCTCACCGTGCTGGTGTCCACCCATTACATGGATGAAGCCGAACGCTGTCACGAGATCACCTACATTGCTTACGGCGTGCTGCTCGCGCACGGCTCCGTGCAGGACGTGATCAGAAATTCCCATCTCGTCACCTACACGGTCAGCGGACCCAATGCCGACAGGCTCGCGGACGAGCTGCGCTCGGCCGCCGGCGTCGAGATGGTCGCGTCATTCGGAACAAGTCTGCATGTTTCCGGCCACGAGGCGGCGCTGCTCGAAAGTCTCAAAGCCCGATACGCGGACCGCGCTGATCTGACGTGGACGCGCGCCGAGCCTTCGCTCGAAGACGTCTTTATCGCACTGATGAGCAGGACGCAGGACAATTTCCAATGAGCATGTCGGTACCCGTGAGCGCAGGAGAGAGCGCGGGCGCGAGCGTCGCACCGGCACACCGGCGCCGCCATTTCTGGCAGAAAACCCGGGCGGTGCTCGCGAAGGAATTCATCCAGCTCAGGCGGGACCGCATGTCCTTCGGCATGATCATCATGATCCCGTTGATGCAGCTCATGCTGTTCGGATACGCGATCAACACCAATCCGCGGCATTTGCCCACGGCAGTGCTCCTGCAGGAGCAGAGCGATGTCGGCCGCTCGATTCTCCACGCCATCGTGAACACGAAATACTTCGATGTCACTCACGTGATCGACAATGAGCGCGAGTTCGACCGGCTTCTGCAGTCCGGCGCGGTATTGTTCGGCATTGAGATTCCGGTGAATTTCGAGCGCGCGGTGCGCCGCGGAGATCGACCGGCGCTCTTGGTCGCGGCCGATGCCACCGATCCGGTGGGCTCCGCCTCGGCCATGGCATCACTCAGCACGGTCGTGCAAACCGCGCTCGAGCACGACCGGCTCATCCCCGATGCGGTCCCGTGGCCTTTCGAGATTCGCATGCACGCCCGCTACAACCCCGCGGCGAACACCTCTTTCAACATCGTGCCCGGCCTCGTCGGCACCATCCTCACCATGACCATGCTCATCTTCACGGCGCTCTCGGTAACGCGCGAGGTCGAGCGCGGGACCATGGAAAGTCTGCTGGCCATGCCGATCACTCCCCTCGAGATAATGCTGGGCAAGATCATTCCCTATATCCTGGTCGGCTTCTTGCAGGCTTCCCTGATCATCGGCATTGGCATGGGGCTGTTCGGAATTCCGCTGTTCGGAAGCCTTGCGCTGCTTGCGGCGCTGAGCACGCTCTTCATCACCACTAATCTATCGATCGGCTATACCTTCTCGACCATCGCGCAGAATCAGCTGCAAGCGATGCAGATGTCCATGATGTTCTTTCTGCCCAATATCCTTCTTTCGGGATTCATGTTTCCGTTTGCGGGCATGCCGGCCTGGGCGCAATGGATTGGTGAGGCGTTGCCGCTCACGCATTACATCCGCATCGTGCGGGCGATCATGTTGAAGGGAGCAAGCGGCTCCGAGCTTTTGTTCGATACGGTGGCGCTCGCGTGCCTGATGCTGGTCGCTATGACGATCGCGGTCACCCGCTTTCGCCGCACCCTGGATTAAGGATGAGAAAGGGTAGCCCGCATGAGCGTTAGCGACATGCGGGAAAAGACCCCGGGTGTCGCTTCGCTCACGTGGGCTACGGCTATCCAGCGTGGACCCGCAACCGTGCTCCGCGCGAGGCGCATTGGTTAGGCGGCCAATGGTTAGGCTATAGAGCGGGCGCCATGTTGGATTCGACACGAGATCCCAATCTACAGACGGAGCTCGCGCTGGAACGCACCCGTCGGGTGTCGCTCGGTTTCATCAATTGGGCGCATGCCCTCGATCACTACGTCCTGCTGATCTACCCGACCGTAGTTCTCGGGTTGCAGGCGGTCTATTCACGGACTTATGGCGAGTTGATCGCGCTCGGCACAGCTTCCTATGTGGCGTTCGGCGTGTTCTCGCTGCCTGCGGGATTGCTCGCCGACCGCTGGAGCCGGCGCAATATGATGCTGCTGTTCTATGCCGGCTGCGGCGTTTCGCTTCTGGCTGCAGGCATGGCTCCGAATCTCATCGTGCTGGCCTGCGCATTGTTTGCTCTCGGCGTGTTCGGGGCAATTTATCATCCGGTCGGCACCGCCATGCTGGTCGAGCAGGCCCGGCTGCGCGGCCGCGCGCTCGCACTCAACGGCGTGTGCGGCAATTTCGGCGCGGCGCTCGCCGCGGGTATTACCGCCGCCCTTGTCGCCGGCCTGGGCTGGCGCGCCGCATTCCT
>DATCJI010000427.1:0-3940 GCA_036562835.1 Xanthobacteraceae bacterium
GCATGAAAGTACTTCGAATACGGCATGAGTGTATTTGCGTCAGCGAGCCGTCTTTTCATTTAATCGGGCTGATCCTAACTTGAAGGGGGTTAGAGCATGTCTCAGATCGTCCGCGCCTACGGCCTGCGCGACGAGGTGAGCCTGCGGATCTTGGAAGAAGCCTGCGCCAGCCTCCAACGCGCGCGCATGGCCCGCGAGACGATCGATCGTGAGGGCATGACTTTTCCCGATGCCAAGGGCAATCCGAAGATGCACCCGGCGTGTGTGGTCGAGCGTGACAGTCGCGCCGCCGCGCTGGCCGCATTCAGGCAACTGAATTTGGAGTTACCCCGTATCTCGACCAACAAACGGCAGGTTTGGTGATGACCGCGCCGCGCCCTCGCATTCGCCGGCTCCCCGGACTGCCGATGGGGGCGTGCCGTTGGCTGCTGGGCAAGGACCCCCAGCCAACCGAGGAAGGCGGTGTCCGCCACGGCTCGATCGTGCGCTCATTTGCTCGTCCGCAAATCGGGCCAGGAAGACTGGGACGCGTTTCTAGCCGCATTTTGGGACGAACATCGCGACTGGATTGTCTCCCGCCACATCGCTCGTCATCCCGGCTCGCGTCCGCTTCGATGGTGGCAATACGATGCGCTCGCGCCGCGCCGGCAAGGTGAAAGCGAGCGCGCCTATCTGAGACGGCACCGCTTACTTTTGCCAGACGAGCGGGTTCGGCCGGAGAAGGTTCGGCCGGAGCGGGTTCGGCGGGAGGCCCCGCCGAGGTCGACTGCATCATGTTGAAAAAATAGGAACTCAATCGGAACCAAGACATTGTTGTCCATCACAGGAGCGGCTTTGTCCGCTAGTGGACCGAAAGGAGTTGATGAACGTGAAAATACCCGCCTGGCTGCGATGGGACTTCAACAGGCCGGAATCCGATATAAAAAAGGTCCGGCAGCGCACCGATCAGATGATAAAGCACCAGCAACTGCAAAAAGAGCTGCAGGGCGACACGCAAGAGAAGGAAAGAAGCCAAGCGCAGTAGTTTCTCGGCTAGCGAGGGCGTTCCGGCGGCGCGACAGCTATGTGGCTGCTCGCTGCCATCAACGCAGCGGGCGGCCATCGGGACGTCAGCCTTCGCTCATATAGGCGGGTTTGCCGCCGAGCAGGAAGTCCTCGCGCGGAGGCGCGAAGAAATCGAATCACCTCGCTGTCTTCGCGGAACCATCCCTCGTGCTCCGTACCTCCCGGAATGACCACGACGTCACCTGGGCCGCAGACCCGCTGTTCGCTGCCGAGGCGTAATTCCATTTTGCCCTTGAGCATCCACACGATCTGCTCATTTGCGTGGCTGTGCGGCTCAACTGGACGCCGGCCGCGATGCTCCACCATACGAGCATCCCTTGGTCGCCGGAGAGAATGCGGCGACTGATCTTTTCGCTGATCTGCTCCTCAGCTAAGGCGGCGAATGCGCCGAAGCCCACCAGTGTCGCCATAACTTTCTCCCAAATTGTGATCGCCTTTGGCGTCGCAGGGTTGGCGGAAGCGACCTATCGTTCGCGTTCCGCTGAAAGCTCAGACCGGGCGGCCTCGCCCAAGCCATCATCTTGCGAGCGATGATCTCGTCGTGCTCGGTGCCCCCGTGCGCCGGCGCTTGGCGCGGCTGCAAAGGGCCGCGTCAGCCATGCTTAGCCCGAGTCACGAACGAGCGTGCGCATAGCAAGAGACGGTCAGTCGATGGTCGGAGCAGAAGGATGCACGCCTCGGAGCGGATCGCGTCGGTACGTGCGGCTGATCAGGCAACGACAAATGAGTGTGCTGCAGCACCTCTTCCTCGCTCTCGGCGCGCTCTATCCTGTGCAAGACTTCATCGCGCTGGTCCACTCCCGGTCGAGCCTCCTGCTCGCGAGCAAAGCTGATCGCGTCCTCGAGATCGCGGATGACGCTCCGGCGTGAAATAAAACTCAACCGCCATGCTGGGCGAACGCCAGTGTAGGCCAGAGGTTCCGCCGAAAGACTGGTGGACCACCGCATTAGCATTCGAACGGATCTTCGTATGGCGCGCAATGGAACGGCAGCCTTCGCACGTGCGTTTTTCCCGCATGAACTCTGATCGCGTAATCGAATGTGCCATCAGGGCGGCAAAGAATTTGCTATGGCAGAACCTACCGCCCACCCACACCCTTCCCGACGGCGCGACAGTTGCGCGAGTCCGTGAGCTCGTCAATTCGCCCTCCATCCAGTCGGCATTGCAGTGCGGCAGCGACACGTTTTTGGCATTCGTGTTGCGGGAGGTCCAGTTTGTGATTGCGGATCGATCGCTCACGGATCGACAGATCCTAGCTCGGCTCTGGGATGTGCTCGACGCTCGGCACTTGAACCAAGCCTTGGGGATCACACAAAGGTCCCGCATGATACTTGGACCCTATCCAAAAAGACCTTCCTCGCCTGGTGGATAGATGCAGCGTTATCGGGGCGCACCGCGCGTATCGGCGCTCATCGCCGCAATAGTTCGCCCGCACAATTGGAGACACTGTCGCAATCCCGTCCGAGCAGGTCGCCGCCGCGACTTACAGAAGGCCGCCCGTCAACATCGGGCCTCAAGTTTGGTCTTTGTTTCATGAGCGCATTCAGGTTCGCCCTATTGGCTTTCCCCAATCCAAGAGGGCGTGTGGCGAAACTTCGCCATCCCGTATGCGTCCGCCGGCGCAGGCGGCGAACCAGCAGGCGGCAGCCCCGAGCAGCGCCGCCGCTCCGGTCATAAAGGCGAGAATGACCGCGCTCCTGCGCGCACGGGAGATATTCTCCTTCGCGCGGGCGGCAACCTCGTCGACGCGCCGCTCCGCATCCGGTTGGGCGAGCCCCGTATAGGCGACGACCAGACGCACGAGATAGGCACGATCCTCCGGTTGCATGCCGCGGTGACTCGAGGTGGTGAGCAGGATGCGGGCCGCCTCTGCGCGCGGATATTCGAGATCGGTATTCGGCCGGCGCTCGGCGCGGAATAATCGGTCGAGATCGTACGCGATGAGATTTTCGCCACCCACGGACGTGGACGGACCAGCCTGACCGCCGGACGGGGCCGCGAGGCGGGCTAGCGACTGGGCGGTGGCCAAACCGATCACGGCAGTCAGCAAGGTCGCGAGCGCCCAAACCAGTAGACCGTGCAGGCCATCGCGCAAGTCCGCATCCTCGCGAGAGGTCGCTCGCGCGCGCATCAGGCCTGCCACGTAACCGCCGAGCCCGTAAGACGCGAGCGCTGCCAAGAGCACATACAGTCCCGACAGCAGGACAAGTGCAAACGAAGCGTCCCGCCAAGTCGGTGCCGTCGAGCTGACGGAGAGCCCGATGGCCAGGGCGAAAGCGTGCAGCACCAAGGCGAGCGCTGCCGCCGCGATGGCGCCGGCGACGATCGGCCCCCATTCCGGAGAGAGGATGCGCTCCACCAAGGAGACAGGGCGTGGATCCGGCGTCGGGCGTGGGTCCATAGGCCCTGGCCCGGGATATGCGGATGTCATGACACGATCTCTGGTGTTAGCGCAGGCCGAAGAGGGAGAGGATGGCCAGAATTACGACGATTAAGCCGATAAGATAAATCAGTCCATTCATGCGCCGCTCCTTAATAATCGGTGGCCCGAACACAAAACTGCCCCTAAGGAGGAAAGTTCCGACACGGCAGAACTCGAGATCGTTCGGCGGCGAACTCGGCCGACATCGACGGTGGCGCCTGAATCGGCGCCGGACACCATCGCCAAATCCGCGGCCCCAGCGCACGGCGATAGCGCCGGTCAAACGGGCCAGGAGCAAAATCCGGCCCGGCGCCGGCCGCGGCCATGGCGGCCTCGGGCCTACCGCCTTCGCAATGGACGCCCGGCAAAGCGGGCAAAGCGACCACAAATCAATCGGACCAGGCCCAAAAGCCTTTCAAGCCGTATGAGCGATCGTGCGCATATGCGCGACC
>DATCJI010000455.1:0-3377 GCA_036562835.1 Xanthobacteraceae bacterium
AACTGCTCCCACAATCTCCGTTACGTCGTCCAGCACCCAGGGCGAGTTCAGTGCATTCACCCGGGTCCACAGCCCCGTCGATCCGAAGTCATTCGCCTTGACCATTTCGATGAAGCCGTTGCGCGCCGCTTCCTTTGCTTCCGCCGGCACAGCGTCCTCGAGGTTGCCCAGCACGACGTCGACTTGCGCGATGAGCTCCGGCACCTTGGCGCGCATCTTCTCCACGTGCGGCGGCACGAAATGGATCATGCGCTCGAGCCTGACCGGAAGGTCGCGCAATGGCGGCGGAGCGCCCAATGCAAGCGGCTTGAAGAAATCCCGCGGCAGCTTCATGTCGCCAGTTTAGCCCAACAAAACGAGTCGCGCGAAAGAGCGAACTCACAGCGGCTCGCCGCGCATGAGCCGTGGCGCGGACGCCGCCGGCATCGCGCCTTCGCGCATGGCGGCGCGCCGGAGCGGAGCAATTTGCTGCATCAGGAACAGCCCCAGGCCGCGCGTGGCCTGCCACGGCAGGAAATCTGAAAGCAGGCTGCGATTGAGCAGATCGACCGCCACGGTTCGGCTCATGATATCGGGCCGGCGCATGCGGTCATAACGGCCGAGCAGCTCGCTTGCGCCAACATCGCCGCCGTTGCGAGCCGCCTCGGCAACCAGCTCGGCGAGTGTGGCCGCGTCGCGCAGGCCCAGGTTCAGGCCCTGCGCGCCGATGGGCGGCAGCACATGCGCGGCTTCGCCCAGGAGCGCGAGCCGCAGTCCGGAAAACGCCGCTGCAGTTTCAGTGCTCAGTGGAAAAAAGCCACGGCCGGGTTCCACCTCGACTTTGCCAAGAACGGAATGAGAGCGATTCTCGATTTCCTCGCCGAGCTCTCGATCTGAAAGTGTGCAAACGCGCTGGTGATCGGCAGCGTTCATTACATACACGAGGCTCGAGCGGCGTGCCGGCAACGGCACCAACGTGAACGGCCCCCATTCGGTATGAAACTCGATCGACGCATGCTGGTGCGTGCGCGTATGCGTGAAGCTCAGCGTGAGCGCATATTGCGATGCTGGTCCCCAGCGTGTGAGCGCAATCCCCGCCGCAGCACGGCACGCCGAGCCGCGTCCGTCGGCACCGACGAGGAGCTTGCCGCTCAGGCGCTCGCCTGATTTCAGGACCACTGTGGCATGCCCGGGCGCCAGTTCGACATTTGCTGCCTGTCCGGCGATGCACACCAGCGACGGCAGCGTTTTCGCGCGCGCTTCGAGCGCTGCCAGCAGGTACCGGTTCTCGACGTTGTGGCCAAAAGCCTCGAGACCGATCTCCTCGGCTGAGAAATAGGCCTCCGGTGCGCGCAACAGGCGGGCGGTGTCGTCGACGAGCCGGATCGAGCGAAGCGGAGCCGCATGTGAACAGCACTGCTGCCACACACCGAGCGCTTTGAGCGCCGCGACAGAGCCGTGCAATAGAGCCGTGGTGCGGTAATCGGCGCCCGTGCGGGGCTGCGCCACAAGCGCAGTCTCCACGCCGCACGAAGCAAGCGCAATCGCGGCGGTGAGCCCGACCGGGCCGCCGCCAACTACGATTGCGTCCACACTTTGATCAGCGATTTCGGTCTCCTTCATCGTAGCCCGCATGAGCGCAGCGATATGGTCCCGGATGTCGCTTCGCGCATCGGGGCTACGGCGTCTTGTATACTTGCGGTGTAAGGTCAACGGGAGATTGGTTTTTGCCGCTGTCACCGTTGAAGGAAATGTCGGCGTTTGCAGTGCATATTCTCACGGCTGCGGGAGCCGCCCTCGCTTTGGCCGCGCTTATGAGCGCGGTGGCCGCGCAATGGACCGCCATGTTCGTTTACCTCGGGCTCGCGCTCATCATTGATGGCGTGGATGGCAGCCTCGCCCGCCTCGTGCGCGTGCGCGAGGTCCTGCCGCGCTGGTCGGGCGACGTGCTCGACCTGATCGTCGATTTCGTCACCTACGTGTTCGTTCCCGCGTACGCGATTGCAGCCGGATCCCTGATGCCGCCCGCACTGGGTTTGCTCGCGGGCATCCTGGTCGTGATCACTGCCGCCATCTACTTCGCGGATCGCGATATGAAATTTCTTGATAATTATTTCCGCGGCTTCCCCGCCCTGTGGAACGTGGTTGCGTTCTATCTGTTTGTGCTCAGACCCGAGCCCTGGCTCGCTTTCGCGATTGTTGTGGCGTTTGCGGTGCTCACGTTCATTCCATTAAGGTTCCTGCACCCCGTCCGCGTGGTTCGCTATCGCGTTCTCAACCTCATGGTTCTGGCCCTTTGGTCTTTGCTGGCGATCATCTCGCTCGTTTCGCAGCTCGCGCCGGGCACCTGGGTCAAGATCGCGCTTCTGTGCGCGGCCGCGCACTTTTGTGGCGTCGGATTCCTGGACCGGGCGCAGCATGGAGCGCCCCGGCTTGATCGCGGGCCCTGAGTGAGGAACATTGCGGGGCCGGCAAGAAAGCGGTGCGGAGAAAAGACACGAAGGAGCAAAGCATGGTCGCAGCAGTGCGCGTTCACAAGCCAGGCGGTCCCGAAGTATTGACCTATGAGGAAGTCTCCGTTCCAGCAACGGGTGCGGGTCAGATCAAGGTCCGCAACCACGCAGTCGGCGTCAATTACATTGACACCTATTTCCGCACCGGCATGTATCCCTCGCCCATAGGTACGCCGTTCATCGCCGGCAACGAGGGAGCGGGCGAGGTGATCGAGATCGGCTCGGGGGTTTCCGATTTCAAGGTCGGGGACCGCGTCGCCTATGTGGTGGGGCTCGGCTCCTACACGCAGGAGCGCCTGCTGCCGGCGGAGCGCGTGGTGAAGCTGCCTGCCAATATCAGCTATGAGCAGGCTGCGGGCATGATGCTCAAGGGGATGACCGCCTGGTATCTGCTGCGGCGGACCCACAAGGTACAGCGCGGTGAGAATATTCTGTGGCACGCCGCGGCGGGAGGCGTGGGCCTCATCGGCTGCCAATGGGCAAACTCTCTCGGCGCCAATGTGATCGGCACGGTGGGGAGCAAGGACAAGGCGGAGCTTGCCAAGAAGAACGGCGCCCATCACACGATCCTCTACCGCGACGAGGATTTCGTCGCCCGGGTCAAAGAGATCACCGGCGGCAAAATGTGCGAGGTGGTCTACGACGGGATCGGTAAGGCAACCTTCCCGGCCTCGCTCGACTGCATCAAGCCGCTCGGGCTTTTCGTGAGCTTTGGCAGCGCGTCGGGCCCGATCGACGCATTCAACATCAACATCCTGCAAACGAAGGGCTCGCTGTATGCGACACGCCCGACGCTCAATACGTACGTCGCTGCGCGCGCGGATCTGCTCACCGCCGCCAACGAGCTCTTCGAGGTCGTGGGAAGCGGGAAGGTGAAGATCCCCA
>DATCJI010000468.1:0-8576 GCA_036562835.1 Xanthobacteraceae bacterium
CGTCGCTCGCGGACCGGGACGACGGCAAGCTGATCCTGGTCACCGCGATCTCCCCCACCCCTGCCGGCGAGGGCAAGACCACGACCACGGTCGGGCTGACCGATGCCCTCAACTATATTGGCAAGAAGGCGATGTTGTGCATTCGCGAGCCGAGCCTTGGGCCCTGCTTCGGCATGAAGGGTGGCGCGGCAGGGGGTGGCTACGCCCAGGTGGTGCCGATGGAGGACATCAATCTGCATTTCACGGGCGACTTCCATGCCATAGGGACAGCGAACAATCTGCTCGCCGCCATGGTGGATAATCACATCTACTGGGGCAACTCGCTCGGCATCGACTCGCGCCGCGTCACCTGGCGCCGCGTTCTCGATATGAACGATCGTTCTCTGCGCCAGATTGTTAGTTCACTAGGAGGCGTTGCCAACGGCTATCCGCGGGAAGCGGGTTTCGACATCACCGTGGCTTCCGAAGTGATGGCCATCTTCTGTTTGGCGACCGACGCGCAGGATTTGAAGCGTCGGCTTGCGAACATCGTCGTTGGCTACACGCGGGATCGCAAGCCTGTGCGAGCGAGTGATATCAAGGCCGAAGGTGCCATGGCGGCGCTGCTGAAAGACGCGCTTGCGCCAAATCTGGTGCAGACCCTCGAAGGCACGCCGGCTTTCGTGCATGGCGGGCCTTTCGCCAATATTGCGCACGGGTGTAATTCCGTGCTCGCCACCACCACGGCGCTGAAGCTCGCCGATTATGTGGTCACTGAAGCAGGCTTCGGGGCCGATCTCGGCGGTGAGAAGTTCATCGATATCAAGTGCCGCAAGACCGGGCTCGCGCCGGCTTGCGTCGTTCTCGTCGCCACGATTCGCGCGCTCAAGATGCATGGTGGAGTGAAAAAGGAGGATCTCAAGGCCGAAAATCTGAAAGCGCTTGAGGCTGGCATGGCCAACCTGACGCGGCATGTGGAGAATGTGCAAAAATTCGGCCTGGTGCCGGTGGTCTCCATCAACCGTTTCAGCGCAGACAGCGATGCCGAGATCGCGCTCGTGAAAAATGCCTGCGCTAAGCTCGGCGTCGAGTCCCTCATGGCTGATCACTGGGCCGAGGGGGGCAAGGGCGCCGAGGACGTCGCGCGCGCAGTCGTGAAAATCGCCGACTCGGGGAAAAGCAAGCTCAAGCTACTTTATCAGGATGAGATGCCGCTCGTTGAGAAGATCCGCACCATTGCGAAGGAAATCTATCGCGCCAAGGACATCGCGGCGGATCGGCCGGTGCGCGAGCAACTCACCCAATTCGAGCAGATGGGTTACGGGAATCTGCCGGTCTGCATTGCCAAAACGCAATACAGCTTCTCTACCAGCGCCGACGTGAAAGGCGCGCCGACCGACCACGTGATTCCTGTGCGCGAGGTGCGGCTTTCCGCCGGGGCAGAGTTCGTGGTGGCGATCTGCGGAGAGATCATGACCATGCCCGGACTACCGAAGGTTCCTGCGGCGAACTCAATCAATCTCGGCGGTGACGGCCGTATCGTGGGACTGTTCTGAGATTTTTTGATGCGATTTAAGCGAACTCGTGCAGCACAGGCGACGGTGCTCTCTCTCCCTGTTTACGGAGAGGGTAGGGCTAAGGGGGCCACAACGCTATTTTATGCAGAACCTGTAACCGCTCACCTCGCCCTTTCCCTATCGCAAACGGAGCTGGGCGGGTCTGGTGCACGACTTCATGACCGTTGAGAGCAGCAGATCGGCAAGCGGCCGTCGCCGCCCTCCGCGTACGCCTAAGGGACGACAACTCGATCCCAAGGCGCTCGAGGAGGTCCGCTCATTGCTTGCCGACCGCGAGCGGCGCCGCGATCTGCTACTCGAGCACCTGCACCTGATCCAGGACAAATATGGCTGCCTCTCGGCTGCGCATCTTACCGCGCTTGCCCACGAGATGCGCCTCGCGCTCGCTGAGGTGTACGAGGTCGCAACGTTCTACGCCCATTTCGACGTGGTGAAAGAAGGCGATGCACCACCGCCGCCGATAACCGTGCGGGTCTGCGACTCGCTTTCCTGCGCAATGGCCGGAGCCGAGCATCTCCTGCGCGAACTCCCGAGCCGCCTCAAGCCGAATGTGCGCATCATCAGGGCGCCGTGCATGGGAGGATGCGATCGCGCTCCCGTCTGCGCGGTCGGGCATATCCAAGTGCCGCATGCAAATATCGAGAGAATTACGGCGGCGGTGGTGGAACGGCCCCATGCTCGGGCCTACCCCGCCGAAACGGCTTTCGAAGCGTATCGCCGCGGCGGCGGTTACGCATTGCTGCAATCGTGCCAGTCAGGCGGGCGCACGCGCGACGACATCATTCGCGCGGTCAGCGACGCAGGGCTGCGCGGCCTGGGCGGCGCCGGTTTTCCCACCGGCCGCAAATGGACGCTGGTGCGCGCGGAGCCGGCTCCGCGGCTCGTCGCGGTGAATGCTGACGAAGGCGAGCCAGGCACGTTCAAGGACCGCTATTATCTCGAGCGCGATCCTCACCGCTTCATTGAAGGAATGCTGATTGCCGCATGGATAGTCGAGGCCGAGGACGTGTATCTCTACATCCGTGACGAGTACACCGAGCTGCGGCTCATGCTGATCGATGAGCTCGCAAAAGTGCGCGACGCCGGCATGAGCCGAGCAACCCGCATTCATCTGCGCCGTGGCGCGGGCGCATATATCTGCGGAGAAGAATCCGCAATGATCGAATCCATCGAGGGCAAGCGCGGTCTGCCGCGCCACCGGCCGCCGTACGTCGCGCAGGTCGGACTTTTTGGCCGGCCAACGCTCGAGCAGAACGTCGAGACGCTTTACTGGGTTCGCGACATTATCGAGAAAGGCGCCACCTGGTTCGCCTCCCATGGCCGGCGCGAGCGCAAGGGCCTGCGCAGCTTCTCAGTTTCAGGGCGCGTGAAGAAGCCCGGCGTGGTGCTCGCGCCTGCAGGCATCACCGCAAAGGAGCTAATCGAGGAATACTGCGCCGGCATGGCCGAGGGCCACGCCTTCAAGGCATACCTGCCGGGCGGCGCTTCCGGCGGCATCCTGCCGGCCAGCATGGCGGACCTGCCTCTCGATTTCGGAACTCTGGAGCGCTACGGCTGCTTCGTGGGCTCGCACGCGGTGGTAATCCTCTCGGACAAGGACGATATGAAAGCTGTGGCCCTTAACCTCATGCGCTTCTTCGAGGACGAGAGCTGTGGGCAATGTACGCCCTGCCGGGTCGGCACGGAAAAGGCCGTCAAACTCATGGCGAACGGACCTTGGGAGCAGGATCTTCTCAACGAGCTTTCCTCCGCCATGCGCGATGCGTCGATCTGCGGTCTGGGTCAGGCGGCGCCGAATCCGCTGACCTGCGTGATGAGATATTTTCCCGAGGAATTAAGGACGCCTCTCGGAACGTGGTGAAACAATGAGCGAGGAAAAAGCGCCGGCTCCCGAAGGCTACGGGCACGACCACAAGGGCACCGCCATGGGCCGCGCTGTGGCGCAATCATCCCAGTTTGGCCTGGCGGTTAAAAAGAATGGCGGCGAAGTTATTCAATTCAATCTGGACGGCCAGGACGTAGAGGCCCCTGCTGACGAGACCATTTATCAGACTGCCCGGCGCTGCGGCATCGAGCTGCCGCGGCTTTGTTATTCGCCTGAACCGGGGTACCGGCCTGACGGCAATTGCCGTGCCTGCATGGTTGAGATCGAAGGCGAGCGCGTGCTCGCCGCAAGCTGCATCCGAACGCCGACACCGGGCATGAAAGTTCATACCGATAGCGATCGGGCCAAGACCGCACGGCGCATGGTGATCGAGCTCCTGCTTGCGGATCAGCCTGCGCGCGAGGTCGCCCACGATCCGGCCTCTCATTTCTGGCGCACGGCCGATGGCCAGCGCCTCGCAAGGAGCCGGTTCCCGCGCCGCGCCGGGCCTGTGGCCGATCGCAGCCATCCAGCGATGGCCGTCAATCTCGACGCCTGTATCCAGTGTACGCTATGCGTGCGCGCCTGCCGCGAAGTGCAAGTCAACGACGTAATCGGAATGGCGGGGCGAGGTCTTTCAGAAAAAATCGTATTTGATTTCGACGACCCGATGGGAACGTCGACCTGCGTCGCTTGCGGCGAATGTGTGCAGGCGTGCCCCACGGGCGCCCTGATGCCGGCGACGCTCGTCGATGAGGCCAATGTGCGCACGCACTTTGCCGACCACGAGGTGCACAGCGTCTGCCCGTATTGCGGCGTCGGTTGCCAGCTCACGTATCACATCAAACACGACAAGCTCCTGTACGTGAGTGGGCGCAATGGACCGTCCAACCAAAAACGCCTGTGCGTAAAGGGCCGTTTCGGTTTTGATTACGTGCATCATCCGCATCGATTGCGGCAACCGCTCATCCGCAAGGAGGGCGTACCGAAGACTTCGCATGACGTTCTCGATCCGGCCAACCCTTGGACGCATTTCCGTCCTGCCAGTTGGGAAGAGGCGCTCGACCGCGCCGCTTCAGGCCTGAAGCAGATTCGAGATCGCAATGGAGGTCGCGCGCTGGCGGGCTTTGGCTCGGCCAAGTGTACCAATGAGGAAGCGTATCTCTTTCAAAAGCTGGTGCGCGCCGGTTTTGGCACCAACAACGTCGATCACTGCACGAGGCTGTGCCATGCCTCGTCGGTCGCGGCGCTGCTCGAGACCATCGGATCGGCCGCGGTCACGGCGACCTTCAACGAGTGCAAGAACTCCGACGTGATTATCGTCATCGGTGCGAACCCGGTCGAGAATCACCCCGTTGCTGCTACGTTTTTCAAGCAGGCGGCGAAGCGCGGCGCGCAGCTCATTGTCATGGATCCACGCGGCCAGGCGCTCAAACGGCATGCCACGCACATGCTGCAGTTTAAGCCCGGCACCGACGTTGCCATGCTCAATGGCATCCTCAACGTCATTGTCACGGAGCAGCTCTACGATCGGCAGTACGTGCAGGCGCAGACTTCAAACTTCGCGGCGTTCGCCGAGCAGATCAAGGACTTTACGCCGGAGGAAATGGCATCGATCTGCGGCATTCCGGCGGACACGCTGCGCGCCGTGGCACGTAGTTACGCGCGTGCCGAGTCGGCGATCATCTTTTGGGGTATGGGCGTATCCCAGCACGTGCACGGCACGGACAATGCACGCTGCCTCATCGCGCTCGCGCTTATCTGCGGCCAGATCGGCCGCCCGGGCACGGGACTGCATCCGCTGCGTGGTCAGAATAATGTTCAAGGTGCTTCCGACGCGGGCCTCATCCCGATGTTTTTTCCCGATTACAAGTCAGTCGAGGATGCGATAATCCGCGCAAAAGTGGAAAATGTGTGGGGCGCGCAGCTCAATCCAAAGCGCGGCCTCACCGTGGTCGAGATCATGCAGGCGATCCAGGCCGATGTAATCAAGGGCATGTACATCATGGGTGAGAATCCCGCGATGTCGGATCCCGATCTCAACCATGCGCGCGAAGCGCTCGCACATCTCGAACATCTCGTGGTCCAGGACCTGTTTCTGACGGAGACCGCGTTCCACGCCGACGTGGTCCTTCCCGCCTCCGCCTGGCCCGAGAAGGATGGGACGGTGACCAACACCAATCGCCAGGTGCAGATGGGCCGCCGCGCCCTGCCGCTTGCGGGCGAGTCCAGGCTCGATTGGTGCATCATTCAGGAAATCGCCCGCCGCATCGGCCTGCCTTGGAATTATCAGCACGTGAGCGAAATCTACACCGAGATGGCATCGTTGATGCCGGCGCTCGACAACATCTCGTGGGAGCGCATCGAGCGGGAGAGCGCGGTCACCTATCCGTCCGATGCGCCCGATAAACCTGGCCGTGACGTGGTGTTTGGCGAACGCTTTCCCACCCAGGACGGGCGCGGCAAGCTCGTACCCGCGGCGATCAGGCCGCCCGATGAGCGTCCGGATCCCGAATACCCGTTCGTGCTTACCACCGGGCGCCAGCTTGAGCATTGGCATACTGGAGCGATGACGCGGCGCGCATCCACGCTCGATGCGCTCGAGCCGGGAGCTGTTGCAAATCTTTCCCGCGATAGCCTTGTGAAGCTCGGCGTGAATGCGGGTGATCTCGTGCGCGTGAGCACGCGGCGCGGCAGTATCGAGCTCGCGGCACGCCAGGATGATGCGATCCCCGATGGGGTCGTGTTCATCCCGTTTGCATATTTCGAGGCGGCGGCCAACCTGCTGACTAATCCGGCGCTCGACCCATTCGGAAAGATTCCCGAATTCAAATATTGCGCCGCGAGAGTCGAGCCTGCGCAGGCGCCGGTCCCCGTCGCGGCCGAGTAAGGATAGCCGCCCGCTCTCATGCTCGGCGAAGCCGGAGCATCCACTATCCGACTGCCCTGCAGACCCGTGTTTCGTGAGTACTGGAGTGCCCGCCTGGCGGGCAATGACACTGTGTTGTTGCGCTGCTAAGCTGTCTTTCACACAGCGCGCGAAGACGCAGCACGGGAGGGAAGCATGGCGCAACGAAAATCGCTCAACGTCAATGGCAAGGCGGTCCAGATCAGCATCGATGATCCGGAAATGCCGCTGCTTTACGTATTGCGCGACAATCTCGGCCTGCGTGGACCTCGCTTCGGATGTGGCTTGGCGCAATGCGGCGCGTGCACGGTGCACGTCGACGGTCAGGCGGTGCGCTCCTGTTCAAAGCCTCTGTCCGAGCTTACTGCTCAGCAGAAGATCGTGACGCTCGAAGGCCTGGGCACCCCGCAAAAGCCGCATCCCCTGCAGCGCGCATTCATCGAGGAACAGGCGGTGCAGTGCGGCTACTGCATCAATGGAATGATCATGGAATCGGCCGCATTCCTCACGACGAACAAAAAGCCCACCGAGGCACAAGTGAAGGAGGCGCTCGCGAATAATCTCTGCCGCTGCGGGACGCACGCCCGCATCGTTAAAGCAATCATGCGCGCAGCGCAGGCGTGAGGAGGGTGGCTATGCACATCGAGACCACGCGGCGCGAAATCTTCAAAAGCGGTGGCGCCCTCGTCGTTTGTTTTTCGCTGGCAGGCGCGTTTGAGCAGGCGGTGGCGCAAGGCGCGGGTGCGAAGCCTGTTGCACTCAACGAGGTGGATTCATTCTTGGCCATTGACCCGAAGGGAATGGTCACCCTGTATTCGGGCAAGGTCGACCTGGGCACAGGAGTTTCCACGGCGCTTCCGCAGATCGTCGCCGAGGAACTTGATGTGCCGCTCGCCGCTGTTCGACTTGTGCAGGGCGACACCGCGCTTACACCAGATCAGGGTACGACGTGGGGAAGCCTGTCGGTGCAGGTCGGCGGCATGCAGCTACGCAACGCGGCTGCCACCGCACGGGCTGCGCTGCTCGAGGAAGCAGCCAAGCGACTGAATGCCAAGAAAGAGGACCTGAAAGTTACGGATGGGCTGATCAGCGCCGGAAACAAACGCGTCAGCTATGGCGAGCTGATCGGCAACAAACAATTTAATCTCAAACTCGACCACACAAAGTCCGCCGCCGGCAAGGATCCCAAAGATTACAAAATTGTCGGTAAGCCGGTGCCGCGCGTGGATGTTCCCGCCAAGATCTTTGGACAGTTCACTTATATGCAGGATTTTCGCGTGCCCGGCATGCTGCATGCGCGCGTGGTGCGCCCCCCCGCATTCGGAGCCAATCTCGAGAGCGTCGACGAAAGCTCGATCAAGAACATTCCCGGCGTGGTCAAAGTCGTGCGCCAGGGGAATTTCCTCGGTGTGGTTGCCGAAAACGAATGGGGTGCGATCAGAGCGTCGCGGGCGCTCAAGGCGTCATGGTCCAAGTCGGAGAGACTCCCTGATCCCGCCAAGCTGTGGGAGCACGTGCGCGAGAGCAAGGTTGCCAAGGAGGAAGTCACAACCAATGTGGGCAACACGAGCGAGGCGCTCGACAAGGACGGCGCGAAGCTGATCAAGGCCACCTATGACTTCGCCATCCATACGCATGGCTCCATCGGCCCCTCCTGCGCAATTGCGGAGTTCAAGGACGGCAAACTGACCTCGTGGACGGCATCGCAAGCGACGCACAGCCTGCGCAAACAGCTCGCCACCATGTTTGGCATGGCGCCCGAGGACGTGCGTTGCATCTATATCGAGGGCTCCGGCTGCTACGGGCGCAACGGGCACGAGGATGCAGCGGCCGACGCGGCGCTGCTTGCCAAGGCTGTGGGCCGGCCAGTGCGCGTGCAGTGGATGCGCGAGGACGAGCACGGCTGGGATCCGAAAGGCCCGCCGACGCTGATTGATGTTCGCGCCGCACTCGACGAAGCAGGGAACGTGCAGGCCTGGGAATCCGAGTTCTTCGTTCCCCAGCAGACCGCGGGCAGTTTCAACGTTCAGCTGGTTGCAGCGAGCCTTTCCGGCATGCCCGCGGGCAGCGATATTGCGCCCGGCAATATTTTTCAGAACTCGGCCATCCCATACAAATTCCCGAACGTGAAGACGGCGCTGCATCGGCTCGACACGACTCCGTTCAGGCCATCATGGATCCGAACGCCCGGACGCATGCAGAACACGTATGCGAACGAGTCCTTCATGGACGAGCTCGCCGCCGCGGC
>DATCJI010000012.1:0-16437 GCA_036562835.1 Xanthobacteraceae bacterium
GATGTCGGCGACGCTCTCAACCGATCATCGCGCGGTCGACGGTGCGCTGGGGGCAGAGGTTCTCGGCGCTTTCAAGACGCTGGTCGAGAATCCGGTTTTGATGATGGTGTGAGCGCGGATCGCTCGGAATGGCTGAAACAAGCTTCGATGTGATTATCATCGGCTCGGGCCCGGGCGGGTATGTCACGGCCATTCGCGCCGCACAGCTCGGATTCAAGACCGCCATTGTCGAGCGAGACTACCTGGGCGGCATCTGTCTGAACTGGGGTTGCATTCCCACGAAAGCGCTGCTGCGCTCGGCAGAGATCTTCGACCACCTCAAGCATGCGAAAGAGTTCGGCCTTACGGTCGAGAAGGCCGCCTACGATGCGACCGCCGTGGTCAAGCGTTCCCGTGCCGTTTCAAAGCGCCTGAACGACGGTGTCGGCTTCCTCATGCGAAAAAACAAGGTGACGATCATCTGGGGGGAGGCAGTGATCGAGGCAGCGGGCAAAGTTGTGGTGAAGCCCAGCAAGAATGCACCTCCCAAAGGCGCGCTGGGTGCCGGAAATTATCAGGCGCAGCACATCATCATAGCCACCGGAGCGCGGCCGAGAGTGCTGCCGGGCATCGAGCCTGACAAGCAGCTGATCTGGACCTATTTCGAGGCGATGGTGCCTGACCATATACCCAAATCGCTTCTCGTCATCGGCTCAGGAGCGATCGGCATCGAGTTCGCCTCGTTCTTCCGTTCGTTCGGGAGCGAGGTGACGGTCGTGGAGATTTTGCCGCAAATCCTGCCGGCCGAAGATGCCGAAATCGCCGCTTTCGCGCGCAAGCAGCTCGAGAAGCGGGGCATCCGTATCCTCACGGATGCCAAGGTCAGCAAGCTTCAGAAAGCGAACGAGAGCGTGACTGCGACGATCGAGAGCGGGAAGGGCAAGCTGGAAACGGTCACGGTAGAACGGGTCATCTCCGCCGTCGGGGTGACGGGCAACGTCGAGAATCTCGGCCTGGAAAAGCTGGGCATCAAGACCGAGCGCGGCGCGATCGTGGTTGATGCTCTTAATCGCACCAACGTGGATCGCATCTACGCGATCGGGGACGTCTCCGGTCCGCCGTTGCTTGCGCACAAGGCCGAGCACGAGGGAGTGATCTGTATCGAGGCGATCAAGGCCCTCCGGCCGCATCCTATGGATAAACGGCTCATTCCCGGCTGCACCTATTGCACGCCGCAAATCGCCTCGGTCGGACTGACCGAAAGAGCGGCGCAAGAACAGAAGCTGCAAATCCGGGTCGGCCGGTTTCCTTTTGTTGGGAACGGCAAGGCCATTGCAATGGGGGAAGATCAGGGGCTCGTCAAAGTGATCTTCGACGCTAAAACTGGCGCTTTGCTCGGCGCCCACATGGTGGGCGCGGAGGTCACCGAATTAATCCAGGGCTATGTGGTGGCGATGAACCTCGAAACCACCGAAGAAGAGCTGATGCATACGGTTTTCCCGCATCCGACATTGTCGGAGATGATGAAAGAGGCGGTATTGGACGCATACGGGCGCGTGCTCAACATTTGATGCAGGTTCGGACTTTTCTGGAGGTCGGCATGGATGATCATGTGTACCGTGTCATCGAAGTGGTGGGCACTTCGCAAGAAAGCATTGAGGCGGCCGTGCGCAATGCTGTCAAACGCGCCAGCGCGACAATCCGCAATCTGCGGTGGTTCGAGATCGCGCGCACCAGCGGGCACATCGATGATGGCAAGGTGCAGCACTTTCAGGTGACGCTGAAAGTGGGCTTCACCATGGAAGATGTGCCCGGTGCTTAAGCAGGGTGCAATCACCCTGGTTGCGGCAGCAGGAGCGCGTGCGTAAGTAAAGCCTGAGCAGAGCGCCTCATATGACTGTAGTCTTCGACACCGCTCAGCAAGCCCGGCATCCGGAGAAAGCAAACCGGCCGGACAACGTCGTTCCGAAAAAGCCGCCCTGGATCAGGGTCAAAGCGCCGGTTTCTCGCGGCTATGCCGAAACGAAGGCGCTCGTGCGGTCACATCAACTGCACACCGTCTGCGAGGAGGCGTCTTGTCCCAACATCGGGGAATGCTGGGAGAAAAAGCACGCCACGTTC
Source organism: Xanthobacteraceae bacterium (assembly GCA_036562835.1). Classification (GTDB taxonomy): domain Bacteria; phylum Pseudomonadota; class Alphaproteobacteria; order Rhizobiales; family Xanthobacteraceae; genus VAZQ01. Next base: position 2,101 of record DATCJI010000012.1, read on the forward strand.
ATGATCATGGGAGACACGTGCACCCGCGCATGTGCGTTCTGCAATGTGAAGACCGGGCTGCCAAGGCCGCTCGATGCCGGTGAGCCGGAGAGAGTTGCGCAGGCAACTGCACAGCTTGGGCTCAAACATGTCGTTATCACCTCGGTCGACCGGGATGATCTTGCGGATGGAGGCGCCGCGCATTTCGCCGCGGTTATCCGGGCCATTCGCGCCAAATGTCCGGCGACCACGATCGAGGTGCTCACGCCCGATTTTCTCCGCAAGAATGGCGCTGCCAGAACCGTCGTTGCGGCGCGGCCTGATGTGTTCAATCACAACCTGGAAACGGTTCCGGCGAAATACCTCACCGTACGTCCGGGCGCGCGGTATTACGCGTCAATTCGCCTGCTGCAGGAAGTGAAGGAGATCGATCCAGCTCTCTTCACCAAGTCAGGAATCATGCTCGGACTGGGCGAGGAACGCAACGAAGTTCTGCAAGTGATGGATGACTTGCGCGCGGCAGATGTCGATTTTCTCACCATCGGCCAGTATCTGGCGCCCAGTTCCAAGCATTATCCGGTCGCCCGCTTTGTCGAACCGCGCGAATTCGAAGCCTATGCCACGATCGCCACGGCGAAAGGCTTCCTGCTGGTCGCGGCATCGCCGCTGACACGTTCCTCGCATCACGCAGGCGACGATTTCCTGAAACTGAGGGCGGTCCGCGCAGCCCGGCACTCTTGATGCCGCAGTTCTCGTCGACGCGCCGCGTACGTCACTCAGCCGCGAACATGTTCGACCTGGTCGCCGACATCGAGCAGTATCCGCAATTCGTTCCTTTGTGTCAGGCGCTGAAGATCCGATCGCGCGTGCCCGCGCCCGCGGGACTCGAAACGCTCGTGGCCAACATGACGGTCGCTTACAAGTTCATTCACGAAAGCTTTTTGACACGGGTGATCCTCGACCGGCCGAATCTGCAGATATCGGTCGAATACCTCGACGGACCGTTCAGGAAGCTGGAGAACCGCTGGAGCTTTCGGCCGACGGAGGCGCATAGCAGCATCGTGGATTTCTTCATCGCCTATGAGTTCAGGAGTCGCACGTTGGGATTGCTCATGGGATCGATGTTCGACCTGGCGTTTCGGCGTTTTGCCGCCGCATTCGAGCATCGCGCCGATCAAGTCTACGCGCACGAGCTGAGCTGAATCCGCCTGTTAGGCTGGCTATTCACGATTGGCGAGCTGGCGAAAAATGAAGAGCGACTGAGACACACACGCCTGGCGCACGATCGAGCGGCCCGGATTTCCATAGCGCTGCTCTTCGTGGACCATCTGCCCGCGACGGGATGCTGCGGCAAAGTGCACAAGCCCAACCGGCTTGCTCGCAGTCTCGCCTTGCGGCCCGGCAATTCCGGTGATTGCGACAACGAGATCGACGCCGGCGCGCGCAAGTGCGCCGTGCGCCATGGCCACTGCCGTCTCGCGGCTTACCGCGCCGTGCACGGCGAGGATTTGCGGATCGACGCCGAGCATAATCTCTTTGGCGGCATTGCTGTAGGTGACGAAAGCGCGGTCAAAGACGTCCGATGAACCGGCTATCTCGGTCAAGACGGCGGCCACCAGCCCGCCCGTGCAGGATTCTGCTGTCGCAATTCGCAGCTGTTTGCGCCGGCAAGTCTGAAGCAACTCGCGCGCTTGATCGATGAGGTCGGCGTTCTCCACGGCGATCATTCTGTCCAAGGAAGCCGCACGGTCGCATTCGCAAATGCCGCCATCCCTTCGTGTCTCCCGATGAACCCCATCTTCTCATTGGTGGTTGCCTTGAGGCCAACGCGTGCGGCTGAAATGCCGGCGATCTCGGCGATGCGGGCGCGCATAGTGTCCCGGTGAGGTCCAATCCGGGGAGCCTCGCACACCACCGTCACATCGATATGCATGATACGGCCGCCACGATCGCGCACGCGCTGGGCGGCAAAACTCAGAAACGTGTCCGACGAAGCTCCGCGCCATTGCGCATCCGTGGGCGGGAAATGCGAGCCGATGTCTCCTTCGGCGATCGCTCCAAGCAATGCGTCGACGACCGCATGCAGCACGACGTCGGCATCCGAGTGACCCGACAAGCCCCGGTCATGGGGGACGCAAACACCGCCCAGCATCACATGATCGCCGGCCCCGAATGGATGGACATCGAACCCGAAGCCCGTGCGCACATCGGCCAAAAAAGCGAGTTGCATTGCCTCGCCGCGCTGGAAATCCTCATTGCTCGTGAGCTTCATGTTCTCTGCTTCACCCGCGAAAGTAACGACTTCTACGCCCGCCCATTCTGCGAGCGCCGCATCATCCGTGAAATCCTCTCTTCCGGCCGATTGTGCTCGGCGATGCGCATCGAGAATGATCTTGAAATCAAAAACCTGAGGCGTCTGCACAGCGCGCAACTGCGACCTATCGATCGCCGCGGTCACGCGGCCATGTGCATCGACGGTTTTTACGGATTCAGCGATGGCTGTCACGGGGATGGCCGCCCCCGCGCTTTGAGCCGCCGAAATCGCCCGCGCGATAAGCTCCGCCGACACAAAGGGCCGGGCGGCATCATGGATAAGGACAAGCTTCGGCTTGTGAGGCGCCAGCGCCTCGAGCCCTGCGCGCACGGAGATCTGTCGTGTGGCGCCGCCTGGTACGGGGGTCAGGAGGTTTAATCCCGCCGTCGCCGCCAGATAGAGCGGCGTGTCTTCCGGGCGGATCACCGGCTGGACCGATCTGATTGCAGGATGGTCTGCAAATACGCGCAACGTCCGCCGGATCACCGGCTCCCCCAGCACACGGCGGTATTGCTTGGGCAAGTCTCCGCCTGCGCGCTCGCCCCGGCCGCCCGCTACGATGACCGCCGCGGTTTCCGTTTGCATTCAGGCAACCTCGGCTGTCGGCGCTTGGCCCTGACTGTTCACGCGGCACTCGGATTGGAGGGCATTGCACGCGATCTGCACAGGTCGACTCGGTTTTTGCACTGCAACACTTGCGTCTGCAGGTAGATTGGCTAAACTGTAAGCACCGACGGTTTTCGCCTAATTTATAGGCAGTTTGTGTTGCCCTTCAGCTTTCCAGAGAGACAAATGGTGGGCACGAGCCACGCCGAGCCCATTATACCCGCTCCGCTCGTGAACTCCGATGCCGTGCTGGATGCGCTTCCACATCCGGTCATCATGGTCGCAGCGGATGGGCGAATTGCACATGCGAACGCCGCTGCCGAGCATTTCTTCGAGCGCTCGCTGCTGCACCTGCGCCGGAACTGTTTGCGCGATCTGGTGCCGTTCGGAAGTCCTCTTCTATCCCTCGTTGAGCAAGTGCGCGCGCGCGGTGCGGCGGTCAACGAGTACAAAGTCGATCTGGGCACGCCCCGCAATCCCGGGGAGCGGCTGGTCGATCTGCATGTCGCGCCCCTGCCGCAGGCTGCTGACCAGGTCATCGTGATGCTGCAGGAACGCACCATCGCCGACAAAATGGATCGGCAGCTCACGCATCGAGGGGCGGCTCGTTCGGTAAGTGCGCTGGCCGCCATGCTCGCGCACGAGATCAAAAATCCGCTTTCCGGCATCCGCGGAGCGGCACAGCTGCTTGAGCAATCGGTAGGCGACGATGACCGCGGCCTTACCCAGCTGATCTGCGAGGAGGCTGATCGCATCGTCAAGCTCGTCGACCGTATGGAGGTTTTCACCGACGAGCGCCCGATCGAACGCGAGGCGGTGAACATCCATTCGGTGCTCGAGCACGTGAAGCGGCTCACCCATTCAGGCTTTGCGCGCCACATCACGTTCGTTGAGGACTACGATCCGTCATTGCCGCCGGTCCTGGGCAATCGCGACCAGCTCATCCAGGTCTTTCTGAACCTCGTAAAAAACGCCGCCGAGGCCATCGGAGAGAGCTCGCAAGATGGAGAAATCCATCTTTCGAGCGCATTTCGCCCGGGCGTACGGCTGCAGCTCCCTGGCAGCAAGAGCCGCGTTTCGCTCCCCCTCGAGTTCTGCGTCAAGGACAACGGATCCGGTGTACCCGAGGAGCTCTTGCCCCACCTATTCGATCCGTTCGTAACGACCAAACGCTCTGGCTCAGGCCTCGGCCTGGCGCTCGCTGCCAAAATCATTGGCGATCACGGTGGGATCATCGAATGCGAGTCTCAGCCCCGCCGCACGGTGTTTCGTGTGCTCATGCCGATGTTCCTGGGCATGGACAACGAAGCAAGAAGCAAAGCTGAAGTGCCAGCTACTGAATGAAGGAATTAGCTATGCCTGCTGGAAATATTCTGGTGGCAGACGACGATGCAGCGATCCGTACGGTCCTGAACCAGGCACTGTCGCGCGCCGGCTATGAGGTCCGCTCCACCGGCAATGCCGCGACTTTATGGCGTTGGGTGAGCCAGGGTGACGGCGATCTCGTCATTACCGACGTGATCATGCCGGACGAGAATACCTTCGATCTGCTCCCGCGCATCAGGAAAATGCGCCCCGAGCTGCCGGTCATCGTCATGAGTGCGCAGAACACGTTCATGACCGCGGTGCGCGCATCCGAGAAGGGCGCCTACGAGTATCTGCCCAAGCCATTCGATCTCAAAGAGCTCATCGGCATCGTCGGTCGCGCCCTGTCCGAGCCCAAGGAACGCCCGCGTCCCGGGGAAAAGCCGCAACAGTTCGACTCGATTCCTTTGGTGGGCCGCTCTCCGGCCATGCAGGAAATCTATCGCGTGCTCGCGCGCCTGATGCAGACCGACCTGACGGTCATGATCAGCGGCGAATCGGGAACCGGCAAGGAGCTCGTTGCGCGCGCGCTCCATGATTACGGCAAGCGACGCAGCGGGCCGTTCGTCGCCGTCAACATGGCGGCTATTCCACGCGATCTCATCGAGTCCGAATTGTTTGGGCACGAGAAGGGAGCGTTCACGGGCGCCAACACGCGCAGCTCGGGACGTTTTGAGCAGGCAGAGGGCGGAACGCTGTTTCTCGACGAGATCGGCGATATGCCCATGGAAGCGCAGACCCGCCTCCTGCGCGTGTTGCAGGAGGGCGAATACACCACTGTGGGCGGTCGCACGCCGATCAAAACGAACGTGCGGATCATCGCCGCGACAAACAAGGATTTGCGCATCCTGATCCAACAGGGGCTGTTTCGGGAGGACCTCTTCTTCCGCTTGAATGTTGTGCCCTTGCGGCTGCCGCCGTTGCGCGAGCGCCTCGAAGATGTGCCCGATCTGATGCGGCATTTTCTCGATCTGGGCGCGCGGGAAGGATTGCCGCTAAAGCAGCTGGAAGAGTTCGCCATGGATCGGCTGAAGCGCCACCGCTGGCCGGGCAACGTCCGTGAACTTGAAAATCTTGCGCGCAGGCTGGCGGCGCTCTATCCGCAGGAGACGATCTCGGCTTCTGTGATCGAGACTGAGCTCTCGCAGCCCGGCATCATGGCGCCGGAGAGCGAGATGAAAGCGGAGCACGGCCTCGCCGGTGCTGTGGAACGGCACTTGGCGCAGTATTTTTCCAGCTTCGGCGACGCGTTGCCGCCTCCGGGCCTCTATCATCGTATCTTGCGCGAAGTGGAGCATCCGCTCCTGTCCGTGACACTTGCCGCAACCCGCGGGAACCAAATCCGTGCCGCCGATCTCCTCGGCGTCAATAGAAACACTTTGCGCAAGAAAATCCGGGACTTGGACATCCAGGTATTCCGCACGACCAGCTGACCCCCAGCGACAAATCGTCTGTCTGGTGCCGATAAGCCACAGACGGAATTAATGTGCCCCGGAATTGTCGTAATCAGGCAACATTGTTGTAGAAAAGCATCAACCACAAGATCACAGGTGAGGGGGGCCGCCCAGCTGGGCGCGACTTGCGCGCCGAACAGCCTCCCTGGGCGGGAGAGTGCATGAGCCAAGTTGGCCAGGCGGCCACTGCCGAATCGCTGATTGCCGCGGCTGCACCACCCCAGGCGCGCCGTGTTCACAAGCTCGGGATCGTCGCGGTCGCACTCGCGCTCCTGTCGGCTTTCATAACCTTCATTGTTCTTGCGGGCCTCACGCCGGTCGCACCAACGCACGAAGTGGTCGTCTCGCTGCTCCTGGCGAATGCGGTGACGGTGCTGCTGCTCTCTGCCGTCACCCTCGGCGAGGTCTGGAAGGTCCTGCAGGCGAGACGTCGCGGCCGCGCCGCGGCACGCCTGCATGTACGCATTGTTGCATTGTTCTCGATCATTGCGGCCGTGCCTGCCGTGCTGGTGGCCGTGGTGGCAAGCGTAACGCTCGATCGCGGGCTCGATCGCCTGTTTTCCCAGCAGACGCACGCCATGATCGAGAACTCGCTGATGGTGGCCGATGCCTATGTGCGCGAGCATGCGCAATTCGTGCGGGCAGACAGCATCGCGATAGCGGTCGAGCTGGCGCGGGCGCGGCCATTATTCGATCAGTCGCGCGAGCAGTTCCACGAGTTCCTTTCTGTGCAAGCCTCAATCCGGGGTCTGCCTGCCGTGCTGGTTCTCGACAAGGAGCTCAACCCGATCGATCAATCAAATCCGCAGGTCGAGCAGGCATTCGTGAAGCCGTCGCCCGAAGTGCTTGCGGGAATAACCGATACCGAGCCGCAGGTAGCGATGTTTCTCGATGCGAATTACGTCGCTTCGATCATCAAACTGCGCGGCTACGGCGATACGTATCTCTACATCGCAAGGCTGCTCGACCCGCGTGTGCTTGCACAGTTGCGCGCCACACAGGCAGGCGTTGCTCAGTATGCGGATCTGGAGGCGCGGCGTCTCGGTATTCAGATTGCTTTCGGGCTTATGTACACCGTGATTGCAATGATCGTGCTGCTGTCGGCGGTGTGGATCGGCCTCAATTTCGCAAATTACCTGGTCGCGCCCATTCGGCGGCTGATCAGCGCTGCGCAGATCGTGTCGACTGGCAATTTGTACGTGCAGGTCCCCACCCGGCATGCGGAAGGCGACCTGGCGCAATTGGGCCAGACGTTCAACAAGATGACGCAGGAGCTGCGCACGCAGCGCGACGATCTGGTCCGAGCGCGCGATGTGATCGACAGCCGCAGGCGTTTCACCGAAGCAGTGCTGGCGGGCGCAAGCGCCGGGGTGATCGGCGTCGATGCCGACAACTGCATCAGCATTCTCAACCGCTCGGCCGAGCGGCTGATCGGTTGCTCGGAAGCGCAGGTCTTGGGCAAACCGCTCGTCGAGATCGTGCCCGAGATTGCCGACATATTCGCCAGTGCTCGAACGGGTCTGCAACGGCTCGCTCAGGGGCAAGTAAACATCAACCGTAACGGGCGCGAGCGGAATGTTTCCGTGCGCGTCACGACCGAGTCCGGCTCGACCGAGCGAGGATACGTGGTCACGCTCGATGACATCACCGAGCTTGTGACGGCGCAGCGTACCTCTGCGTGGGCGGACGTCGCCCGCCGCATTGCGCACGAGATCAAGAACCCGCTCACTCCCATTCAGCTGTCGGCCGAGCGGTTGCGCAGGAAATATGCCGCGATGATCCAGGACGATGGCGGGATATTCAAGCAATGCACCGATACCATCGTTCGCCAGGTCGACGACATCAAACGCATGGTCGACGAATTCTCGCGCTTTGCCCGCATGCCGAAGCCGGTCATGACGCAGGAGGATGTCGCCGATGCGGTGCGCCAGGTCGTGTTTCTGCAACGAGTCGGCAGTCCGGATATCGATATCGACCTGGAAATCGCCGAGGATCCCATGCCGGCCCGTTTCGATCGCCGGCTCATCTCGCAGGCGCTGACGAACATCATCAAGAACGCAACGGAGGCGATTGCTGCAGTACCCCCGGACACCCTGGGCCGCGGGCACATCCGCGTGTGGGCCGCGCGCGAAGGCGAGGACATTGTCATCGACGTGGTCGATAACGGCATCGGCCTGCCGAAAGAGAATCGGAGCCGTCTGCTCGAACCTTACGTCACCACCCGTGAAAAAGGCACCGGGCTTGGTCTCGCCATCGTCGGCCGCATTCTCGAGGACCATGGCGGGCGCATCGAGCTCGCCGACGCTGCAGACAAGATTCCCGGCCAGCGGGGTGCGTGGATGCGTCTGACCTTTGCGGCCGAGAGCGCAACCGCCACCCCGCCACAGCCGGCAAAAGAAGCTGCTGTCCCGCAACTTGTAACCAACGCATGAGCCATGCCTGACGATATCCTCATTGTGGACGACGAGGCAGACATCCGGGAGCTCGTTTCCGGCATTCTGCAAGACGAAGGCTACATCACACGATCGGCACGCGACAGCGACGATGCGCTTGCGCATGTGGCGAGCCGGCGGCCGAGCCTTGTTTATCTGGACATATGGTTGCAGGGCAGCCGGCTTGACGGCCTGCAACTGCTCGATGCCATGAAGGCGCAGCATCCCGAGCTGCCCATCGTGATGATCTCGGGTCACGGTAATATCGAGACCGCAGTGGCCGCCATAAAGCAGGGCGCCTACGACTTCATCGAGAAGCCATTCAAGGCGGACCGGCTCGTGCTCGTAACACAGCGTGCGCTCGAAACCTCACGCCTCAAGCGCGAGGTGAAGGCGCTCAAGCAGCTCGCGCCCTCGACTCTGATCGGCAAATCATCGTCGATGAATCAGCTGCGCCAGACGGTCGAGAAGATTTCACCTACGAACAGCAGAATCCTCATTGTCGGCCCAGCGGGCGCGGGCAAGGAGTTGACGGCGCGCGCCGTTCACGCGCATTCGGCGCGCGCCAACGGACCCTTCATCGTCATCAATGCGGCGGCCATGATGCCGGAGCGCATGGAGCTCGAGCTGTTCGGGGCCGAGCAGCCGGTGAACGGGGGAGGGCGCAAAGTCGGCGCGCTTGAAGAAGCGCATGGGGGTACGCTCTTCATCGATGAGATTGCCGACATGCCGCGGGAAACGCAGAACAAGATCCTGCGCGTGCTGGTTGAGCAGACATTTCAGCGCGTGGGCGGCAGCAACAAGGTGCAGGTCGATGTACGGATCATCTCTTCGACCGGGCGCAACATCGAGGCCGAAATCGCCGCCGGAAAATTCCGTGAAGATCTCTACCACCGGCTTTCCGTAGTACCTATCCGGGTGCCACCGCTGGCGGAGCGCCGCGACGACATTCCGCTTCTCATCGAATATTTCATGGAGCAAATCTCGCTGGCCACCGGCCTGCCGCGCCGGCTCATTGGCGAGGACGCCATGGCTGTCCTGCAATCCCATGACTGGCCGGGCAATGTCCGTCAGCTGCGCAACAACGTGGAGCGCCTCATGATTCTGGCGGGCGGTGATCCGGAAGCGGTGATTAATGCCGATATGCTTCCGCAGGACGTTGGCTCCATGGTTCCCTCGATGCCCGGAGGCGACGGCGGCGAGCATCTGATGGGCTTGCCGTTGCGCGACGCGCGGGAAGTGTTTGAACGCGAATATCTGGTGGCGCAGATCAGCCGGTTCGGCGGCAACATTTCCCGCACGGCGGAATTCGTGGGCATGGAGCGCTCGGCACTCCATCGCAAGTTGAAGGCGCTCGGTATCGACTAGGCAAGAGATGAGGGCGCGGCCTCAGCTCGGTGTGCACGCACTGCGCGCCTCAGCGCGTTCTGCGCGTCGGCCCTGGATGTAATTCCATGTCCCGGGTTGCCTATGTGAACGGCCGTTACCTGCCGCTCGGAGGGGCCGCGGTTCCGGTTGAGGATCGGGGCTACCAATTCTCGGACGGCGTGTACGAAGTCTGCGAAGTACGCGACGGATGCATCATTGACGAGCGGCGGCACCTGGAACGACTTGCGCGATCCCTGCGCGAGCTGCGCATCCCTACGCCGATGTCAGGCGCTGCCTTGCGGCTGGTCGTGCGGGAGTGCCTGCGCCGAAACCGGGTGCACGACGGCATTGTATACCTGCAAATCACGCGCGGAACGGCGCGCCGCGATCATGCTTTTCCGCCGGCCGGAACGCGTCCGAGCGTGGTCATAACCGCCCGCAGCATCGACTTTGCCGGCAATGACCGGCTCGCGGCCGAAGGTATTTCCGTCATCACTGTTCCTGATAACCGCTGGGAACGGGTCGATATCAAATCGATCTCGCTTCTTCCCAACGTGCTGGCGAAACAGGCCGCGCGAGAGCAGGGGGCCAAGGAGGCGTGGTTCGTGGATGCCCAGGGGCGCATCACTGAGGGCTCATCCAGCAACGCCTGGATCGTCAGCAATGAGGGTAAGGTCGTGACGCGCCCGGCTGACACCGGAATATTGCGCGGGATCACAAGAACCGTTCTGATCGACGTGATCAAGGCGCAGGGACTGGAATTGCAGGAGCGCGCCTTCACGCGCGAGGAGGCATATCGGGCGCGCGAAGCCTTTTTGACATCCGCGAGCCAGAGCGTTCTTCCGGTCGTGCGAATCGATGACCGTCCTGTCGGAAACGGAGCGCCGGGCTCGGTTGCGAGCGCCTTGCGGGCGGAATTTCACCGCCATGCCGAACGGACCTGAGGCCCTTCCACGCGCAGGGCTGTATGGGCGCCAACTTATGCTTGCACCGCCCGCAAACGTACAATGTAATGGAGGTATTCAAGGCCGCCGGCTGTGAACGGTGCGTGTGTTCGGCCACGGCTTAAAGCTCAACCCTGGGCGAACGGTCCCGGGGAACAATGGAAGAACGACAATGGCGGCCGACCGCTTACAAAATCTGCAGGACACTTTCCTCAATCACGTCCGTAAAAATAAGACCCCGCTGACCATATTCCTCGTCAACGGAGTAAAGCTGCAGGGGGTGGTCACCTGGTTCGACAACTTTTGCGTCCTCTTGCGACGCGACGGGCACTCGCAACTTGTGTACAAGCACGCCATTTCTACGATCATGCCGGGCCATCCCATTCAGCTGTTCGAAGGGGGCGAAGAGCACCCGGCTGGAGAAAAGGCCTAGTTGGAGCCTCGCCGCCTTAAAGATGATCGTAGCCGCCTGAGTCCCGAACGGGGCTCTGGTGAGGGCCGTGCCCTTGTCTTGGAGCCGGACTTGCGCACGCGCGCACGCGGTCGCGGCGAACTGACCTACGGGTCGGGGCGCCGCTCGGCGGATGCACGCCTTGAGGAAACCATAGCGCTGGCAAGAGCAATCGACCTCGATGTGGTAGGGTCAGGCATCGTTCCCCTGGCATCTGCACGGCCGGCGACGCTGATCGGCAAAGGTAAGGTCGAGGAGATTGCGGGGCTGGTGAAGAGCGAAGACGCCGGGCTGGTGATCGTCGATGGCACACTCTCGCCGGTGCAACAGCGCAACCTCGAGCAGGCCTGGGGAGCCAAAGTCCTCGATCGGACCGCCCTTATTCTCGAGATTTTCGGCCGGCGTGCACGCACCCGGGAAGGTGCGCTGCAAGTCGAGCACGCGCATCTGACGTACCAGAAAAGCCGCCTCGTGCGGTCCTGGACACATTTGGAACGGCAGCGCGGCGGTTTTGGATTTCTCGGCGGTCCGGGTGAGACTCAGATCGAGTCCGACCGACGTTTGATCGAGGAGCGCCTCGCCCGCATTGAGCGGGAGCTAGAGGGCGTAAAGCGTACCCGCAAGCTCCACCGCGACAGCCGCAAACGCGTGCCGTACCCGGTCGCGGCGCTCGTCGGCTACACCAACGCAGGCAAATCGACGCTGTTCAATCGCCTCACGCAGGCGAGCGTGCTCTCGGCCGATATGCTCTTTGCCACCCTTGATCCGACGCTTCGCGCTGTCGACCTGCCGAGCGGATTGCGCATCATTCTGTCCGATACCGTCGGCTTCATTGCCGAACTGCCGACGATGCTGGTCGCCGCGTTTCGTGCGACGCTGGAGGAAGTGATTGAAGCCGATGTGCTCCTGCATGTGCGCGACATCGCACACGAGGATGCGCAGGCGCAGGCGCAGGACGTGGAGGAAGTGCTCAAACAGCTTGGCATTGAAGGCGCAGACACCTCTCCTGTGATCGAAGTCTGGAACAAGATCGATCAGCTCTCAGCGGACGACCGAGCTTCATTGCGCAACTTGGCAAACCGGTATCCCGCAGGGCAGCGGCCCGTAATTGTTTCGGCGACCTCAGGGGAGGGGACAGACCAACTCCTCGCCGAGATCGAACACCGCCTGGCAGCGCTCCGCCCCACTCTCACCGTGGCCCTCGAGGCCGCCGACGGTGCCGGCCTTAGCTGGTTGCACCGGCATAGCGAGGTGATTGCAAAGCGTAGTCTGGAGAACGGGTGCATGGCCGTCACGGTCCGGGCCGATCCTGCCAACGCGGAGAGGCTGAAAGCGAAATTCTCTCGTTCCCGCGCTTCGGTTCAGAACTAGTCTAGACTAAGCATCGCGCTTCAGATCAGGGCGCGGTTTCAGCCGCTTTCGCCTCATTCCAGAGGTCCTCCATTTCTTGAAGGGAGGCTTCGTTTGGGGTTTTTCCGCGCTCGCGCAGGCCTTTTTCGATCGCTGAAAAGCGGGATTCAAACTTTCTGTTGGCGCCATCCAATGCCGCTTCCGGATCAACATCCAGGTGGCGGGCAAGATTGACCACGGCGAACAGGAGATCGCCCAATTCGGCGGCGGCGGATTGCCGACAGCCGTTCACAAGCTCAACTTCGATCTCGCGGGCCTCCTCATCGATTTTGGCAAGAACGGTCCGCGCATCACGCCAGTCAAAGCCGACTTCCCCGGCTTTGGTCTGGAGCTTGTAGGCACGGGTGAGGGCAGGGAGCGCAACCGGCACATCCGCCAAAATGCCCCTGTTTTGTCTACCGCCCGTTCGCGCCGATTTCTGCGCTTGCTCCTCGGCTTTAATGCGCTTCCACAAAGATTCCACATGCTCGGGATCGCGTGCGCGGTCATTGCCGAAGACGTGCGGATGCCGCCGCACCAGCTTGTCCACCAAGCCCTGGGCCACGTCAGCAAAGGCGAATGCGCCTGCTTCCTCCGCCATGCGGGAATGAAAAACGACCTGCAGCAACAGGTCGCCAAGCTCGTCGCGAAGGTCCTCCATGTCCTTGCGCGCAATCGCATCGGCCACCTCGTAGGCCTCTTCGATGGTGTAGCGAGCGATGCTTGCAAATGTCTGAGCGAGGTCCCACGGGCATCCCGTGGCCGGCGTGCGTAGAGCCGCCATGATCTCGAGAAGGCGGCCAATGCAGTCGTGGGGGGCCATTGAGAGCTAAAGCCGGGCTATTGACGGCTCAACTGGCTCGCGCACAGGATTCGCATAAGGAATATTATGGAACATTTTCTACTGGCGTTTTGATGCGCAAAAGAATTGGAAAAATCAACGAGATCCACATAGTTGCTGCGTCGTCTGTTCAGCAAACTGGAATATCGGGTACGTCGATCGTGAGACCGTCGTAGGCGGGCTCCACGTGGGGCGGAAGTCTAGCGCGCAGCTCTTCATAGTCGAGATCGGCATGCAGATTGGTCAGGACGGCGCGCTTGGGCCTTATGCGTTCGATCCATTCCAAAGCGTCATCAACGCTGAAATGGCTTGGATGCGGTGTGTAGCGCAATGCATCCACGATCCACACCTCGACCCCGGAGAGCGCATCGATGCTTTCCTGCGGAATGGCGCTGACGTCGCATGAATAGGCTACCGGACCGAAACGAAAGCCCAGGGATGGAATATCACCATGCTGCTGCAGAAGCGGGAGCACGGCGAGTGCCCCTCCCCGACCGCTAATGCTCAACGCGCGGCCGGCTTCCAGCCGGTGATCTGTGATGATCGGAGGGTACTCGCTCCCAGGCGGCGAGCGGAAGCAGTAGCCGAAGCGCAGATGCATGACCGTGGCGGTTTCCTCGTCGAGGTACACGTCGACCCGACGGCGATGCTTGATGAACAGGGCCCGCAGGTCGTCGATGCCATGGATATGATCGGCGTGCGCGTGCGTGAAAAGCACGCCATCGAGCCAGTCCACCTCGGCCTCAAGAAGCTGCTCGCGCAGATCGGGCGCGGTATCGACCAGCACCTGGGTGAGCCCGGAAGAGTTCCGCCGTTGCACGAGCAGCGAGGTGCGCCGGCGGCGGTTCTTCAGATTGTTGGGATCGCAATTGCCCCATCCAAGGGCCGGGCGCGGCACGCCACCCGACGAGCCGCAGCCGAGGATCGTGACCCGCAGGCTCATGCTGCGGCGGTTGCGGACTGGCCGACTTTGGGAAACAAACGGAAGAAGTTCCTGCTCGTCTGTTCTGCGAGCTCTCGCAAGCCCACATTGCGAGCTTCTGCGAGCGCCTTCGCGGTTTCCGTCACATAAGCCGGCTCGTTGCGCTTGCCCCGGTATGGGCCGGGCGCAAGGTAGGGCGCGTCGGTTTCGACAAGAATGCGGTCTGCCGGCAGCGTATTTGCAATCGCGCGCAGATTCTCCGACTTTTTGAA
>DATCJI010000017.1:0-9760 GCA_036562835.1 Xanthobacteraceae bacterium
GTCCGCGTGCATCAGGATACGCGACCTTACCCCGCATTCCACCGGCGCAGGCGATGTGCGGAAGGCCGCATGATCACTGGCCTGTAGGGTGGGCAAAGGCGCGACACTATGCGAGTGATGTGCTCGCAAACCACGTGCGCGCCGTGCCCACGCGGGACCGCGCGGGCGCGATGGACGCGTGGGCACGGCGTGCAAGAGCACGCCTTTGCCCACCCTACGGGTTCACGATCTCAATCGAGTTCGCGACATGAGACCTCCGAGCGCGCCTGGCGTCGTGGCGGGAGAGTTGCTCCTCTCGGTTGAGGAGGTATCGCTCGCCTTCGGCGGCGTGAAAGCGATCAACGGCGTCTCGTTCGACATTCGCAAGGGCGAGATCCGCGCGATCATCGGGCCGAACGGCGCCGGAAAAACATCGATGCTCAACGTGATCAACGGGTTTTACAACCCACAGCGCGGCCGCATCACATTCAAGGGAAAGACGCGCCGGCGCATGCGTCCGTATGACGCCGCGCTCGGCGGCATCGCGCGTACATTTCAGAACGTTGCGCTGTTCAAAGGCATGAGCACGCTCGACAACATCATGGCGGGACGCACGCTCAAGATGCGGCGTGGCTTTTTTTGGCAAATATTGCGTGTCGGGCCGGCACTCAACGAGGAGGTGGAGCATCGGATGGCGGTCGAGCAGATCATCGATTTTCTGAAAATCCAGCACATCCGCAAGGTTCCCGTGGGCAAGTTGCCGTACGGTTTGCAAAAGCGGGTTGAGCTCGCGCGCGCACTTGCCATGCAGCCCGATCTCCTCCTGCTGGATGAGCCCATGGCCGGGATGAATCTCGAAGAGAAGGAGGACATGTGCCGCTTCATTCTTGATGTGAATGATCAGTACGGCACCACGATCGCGCTGATCGAACATGACATGGGCGTGGTCATGGACCTGTCGAACCGCGTCCTCGTGCTCGATCATGGCATCAAGATCGCCGACGGCGTGCCCGCCGCGGTGCAGGCCAACCCTGCCGTGGTCGACGCCTATCTGGGCGTGAGCCATTGAGCTCCTGATGCTCGGACCTTTCCTGGAAACATTGATCGGCGGCCTTCTGACCGGGGTCCTTTACTCGCTCGTCGCGCTCGGCTTCGTGCTCATCTTCAAAGCCTCCGGGGTGTTCAACTTTGCGCAGGGCGCTATGGTGCTGTTTGCAGCGCTCTCGTTTGCGCGCCTTTCCGAGTTCATGCCGCTTCCGTTGGCGCTCATATTGGCCGTGGGCGTCATGATCGCGCTCGCTTATGCCATCGAGTTCCTGGTGCTGCGCCGCCTGGTCAATCAGGACGGCATCATTCTGTTCATGGCCACGCTTGGGATCGCGTACTTCCTCGAGGGCTTCGGCCAGACGGTGTGGGGCAGCGACATCTACAAGATACGCCTCGGTCTTCCGACCAATCCCATCTTCATTCTCGAATCGGTCTTTCCCGGGGGCATTCTGATCGATCCCTCGGAGTTGATTGCGGCAAGTATCTGTGCCGCGATGGTGCTCGTGCTGGCGCTCTTTTTTCAGATGACACGCGTGGGCAGGGCGTTGCGGGCCGTCGCCGATGACCATCAGGCGGCACAGTCGGTCGGCATACCGCTCAATCAGATCTGGCTCGTGGTATGGGCCGTGGCCGGCCTCGTGGCGCTCGTTGCCGGAATGATGTGGGGCACCAAACTCGGCGTGCAGTTCTCGCTGTCGCTCGTGGCGCTCAAGGCGCTGCCGGTTCTGATCCTGGGCGGCTTTACGTCAATCCCGGGGGCGATCGTGGGCGGGCTGATCATCGGCGCGGGAGAGAAGCTCGCCGAGATCATGCTCGGCCCGGTGCTCATCCGTACTTTCGACCTTGCCGGCGGCGGCATTGAGAACTGGTTCGCGTATGTGCTCGCGCTCGTCTTTCTGCTGTTCCGGCCGCAGGGTCTGTTTGGCGAACGCATAATCGAGCGGGTGTGACGTGCTCTATCGCGAGGTCGGGCAGTTCAAGACTTCATACATCGCGGACGAGGCGATCTTTCCCATTCTGCTTGACCGCTGGTTCGTCATCGGTCTCGTCGTATTTGCTTTTGTGGCAGTGCCACTGTTCGCCGGACAATATCTCTACACCGAGGTGCTCATTCCGGTGCTGATCCTTTCCATTGCGGCGATCGGCCTGAATATCCTCACCGGCTATTGCGGCCAGCTTTCGCTGGGGTCCGGCGGCTTCATGGCCGTGGGTGCCTATGCGGCCTACAATCTCGCACTGCGCGTGCCGGAGACGAACATCATTCTGGTGTTCCTGTTCGGCGGGCTGATGGCCATGCTGGTCGGCATCCTGTTCGGGCTGCCTTCGCTGCGCATCAAGGGCTTTTATCTGGCAGTCGCGACGCTCGCAGCGCAGTTTTTTCTCGAATGGGCGTTTGCGCGGGTGAAATGGTTCACAAACTACGCCCCTTCGGGATCGGTCGCCGTCGGCCGGGTCGAGATCTTCGGCATCGGCATCGACACGCCGGTGCGCATCTATCTGTTCGTGCTCGCCATCACCATCGTGCTGGCGCTCGCGGCGAAGAACCTGGTGCGCGGCCGGCTCGGGCGCATGTGGATGGCCATGCGCGACATGGATATCGCTGCCGAGATCATCGGCATCCGACCCGTGCATGCGAAGCTATCCGCCTTCGCAGTGTCTTCGTTTTATATCGGTATTGCGGGCGCGCTCTGGGCGTTCCTGCGGCTCGGGTCGTGGGAGCCTCTCGCCTTCGACATCAACCGCTCATTCCAGGTGCTGTTCATGATCATTATCGGCGGGCTCGGCACCATCGTTGGCTCGTTTTTCGGCGCCGCCTTCATCGTGCTCCTTCCGATCGTGCTTAACCAGCTGCCTGCCTGGCTGGGCATTCCGCTCTCGACAGCCGCGATCTCGAACATTGAGTTTATGCTGTTTGGAACCCTCATCGTCCTGTTTCTCATTGCGGAACCGCATGGGCTCGCACGATTATGGGCAATCGGGAAAGAGAAGCTCAGGCTGTGGCCATTCCCTTATTGAGGTACTGGACAAACCCGTCTCAGTATCGGATGCAGGTGCCAGCAAGGCCGGATCGGCTATGCCGGGACAAGACAAACAAAACCGTCCATGGAGGAAAGCAAATGAATGCAAGAGTGAACGCAAGACAGCTTGGAATCGCGCTGTTGGCGGTCGCCGGCTGCAGTGCAGCCGCATGGCCCGCCGCGGCACAGAACGAGCAGTTCATCCCGCACCTGGTCTATCGCACCGGCGCCTATGCACCGAACGGCATTCCTTTCGCCAATGGCATTGCCGATTATTACAGGCTCATCAACGAGCGGGATGGCGGCATCAATGGCGTCAAACTTTCGTGGGAGGAATGCGATACGGGGTATGCGACGGATCGCGGCGTCGAGTGCTATGAGCGGCTCAAGGGCAAGGGATCCACAGGAGCGGCCTATGTAATCCCGCTCTCCACCGGTATTACTTTTGCCCTCACCGAGAAAGCACCAGTCGACAAGATTCCGATCATCTCCATGGGCTATGGGCGTTCGGAATCGCGCGACGGATCCGTCTTTCAGTGGAACTTCCCCCTGCTCGGCACCTATTGGACGGCAGCTGACATCCTGCTGCAGCATATCGCGAAGAAAGAAGGAGGATTTGATAAGCTGAAGGGCAAGAAGATCGCGCTTGTCTATCACGACTCTCCCTACGGCAAGGAGCCGATCGCGCTGCTGCAGAAGCGTTCGCAGATGCACGGCTTCGAGTTGATGCTCCTGCCCGTCACGCATCCGGGCGTGGAGCAGAAGGCGACCTGGCTGCAGATCCGCCAGAACCGTCCCGATTATGTGCTCCTCTGGGGCTGGGGAGTGATGAATTCCACCGCGATCAAGGAAGCAGGCGCGGTGAATTACCCGCGCGACAAGATGTTCGGCGTGTGGTGGTCCGGTGCCGAGCCTGATGTGCGGCCGGCCGAGGACGGCGCGAAGGGTTACAGCGCCGTGACGCTGCAGCACAGTGCAGGCCAGTTCAAGCTGCACGAGGATCTCAAAAAGTACGTTTACGACAAAGGCCAAGGCATGGCCAAATGGGAGGAGACCGGCGAGATCCTGTATGTGCGCGGCCTGATCGATGCCATGCTCGGCGTTGAAGCAATTCGCACCGCGCAGGAAAAATTCGGCAAAAAGCCGCTCACCGGCGAGCAAGTGCGCTTCGGCCTTGAAAACCTCAATCTCTCTGAAGATCGCATCAAGACGCTCGGCTTCGAAGGCGAGGTGAAGCCCATCAAGGTGTCCTGCGCAGATCACGAGGGCGCGCGCACCGGCCGCATCCAGACCTGGGACGGCAAGAACTGGAAAATCACGTCCGATTGGTACACGAGCGACGACAACGTCATCCTGCCGATGGTGAAGGACGCGGCGGCAAAATACGCGGCAGAGAAGAAGATCACAGTGGGCTGCCTGACCAACTGATGTCGGTCCACACGGATCGCGCACCGGAGGAGGCGGCTGCGCCGCCTCCTTCTTTGTCGCGCGGCGAGAATGCCTCGACGGCGGCGGCAGCCACGCCAATTCTCAGCGTGAACAATATCGAGGTCGTCTACGATCACGTGATCCTGGTGCTCAAGGGCGTGTCGCTCGAGGTCCCCAGAGGTCACATCGTTGCGCTGCTCGGCGCGAACGGGGCCGGAAAATCGACCACGCTCAAGGCGATTTCCAATCTGCTCAGCGCCGAGCGCGGTGAAGTCACCAAGGGGTCGATCGTGTTCGACGGAGCCCAGGTGCACGCGCTCACGCCCAACGAGCTGGTGCGGCGCGGATGCATCCAGGTGATGGAAGGCCGGCATTGCTTCGCGCATCTCACGGTTGAGGAGAATCTCCTGACCGGCGCCTTCACGCGGCGCGACGGCAGCGCAGCCGTACGACAAGACCTGGATCTTGTGTACTCCTATTTCCCGCGCCTCAAGGAGCGGCGCGGCTCAATTGCCGGCTATATCTCGGGCGGGGAGCAGCAGATGTGCGCCATCGGCCGCGCGCTCATGTCGCGACCCAAGATGATCCTGCTCGATGAGCCTTCCATGGGTTTGGCGCCGCAGCTCGTCGAGGAGATCTTCGGCATCGTGGGCAGCCTCAACCGCAAAGAGAAGGTTTCATTTCTGCTGGCGGAGCAGAACACGCGCCTCGCCTTGAAATATGCGCGGTACGGGTATGTGCTGGAAAATGGCCGCGTGGTGCTCGACGGGGAGGCAACCGTGCTTAGCGAAAATCAGGACGTGAAAGAGTTCTATCTCGGCATCGCGGAAGGTAAGCGCAAGTCATTCCGCGAGGGCAAGCATTACCGCCGCCGCAAGCGCTGGCTCGCCTGATCCTCGCTGACGAAGCGGTAAGAATGAACGCGTCCGCTTCACGAGCACGACAAGCTTTTAGATCCTAGGCATGGCCGCCGAATATTACGACGAGCTCGAGACTCGCGACCCGGAACAGCGCGAGCGCGAGTTGTTTCTCGGGCTGCCGCAGTTGCTCGCGCGCGCGAAGAGCGCCCCTGCATGGGCTGAGCATCTGCGGGGCATCGATCCGGAGGCTGTGAATTCGCGCGCCGCGCTCGCAAAGCTGCCCGTGCTTCGCAAACCGCAACTTGCCGCGCGCCAGCAGGAGCACCCGCCATTCGGCGGGTTCAATGTCACTCCAAAAACGGGGATGCGGCGGCTTCTCATGTCACCGGGCCCGATTTTCGAGCCGGAGGGGCACGATGCGAATTTCTGGGGCTCGGCGCGCGCGCTTTTTGCCGCAGGGTTCCGCCGCGGCGATATCGTGCACAACTCGTTTGCCTATCACCTGACGCCTGGCGCTTTCATCATGGAAGCCGGCGCGCATGCACTCGGCTGCGTTGTTATCCCGGGCGGCATCGGCAACACGGAGCAGCAGATCGAGGCGATCGCCCAGTTCGGTCCGAGCGGTTATGCAGGCACTCCGGACTTTTTGAAGATCCTGCTCGATACCGCAGCAAAAACCGGCAAGGACGTCTCGTCGCTCAAACGTGGCCTGGTCTCGGGAGCCGCCCTTCCCTCTTCGCTGCGGCAAGAGCTCGCGAGCCGCGGCGTCGACGTGCTGCAATGCTATGCCACCGCCGATCTTGGCGTGATCGCCTATGAGAGCGAGGCGCGCGAGGGAATGATCGTCAACGAAAAGCTCGTGGTCGAGATCGTGCGGCCGGGCACCGGGGAGCCCGTGACAGCCGGTGAAGTCGGCGAAGTGGTGGTGACGTCGTTCAACGCCGACTATCCGATGATCCGGCTCGCGACCGGCGACCTCTCTGCGGTGCTCAGCGATGCATCCAAATGCGGACGCACCAATATGCGTATTGCGGGCTGGATGGGTCGCGCCGACCAGACGACGAAGGTTAAAGGCATGTTCGTGCATCCCGGCCAGGTGAATGAGATTGCGCGCCGCCATCCCGAGCTCAGGCGCGTGCGTCTTGTGGTCACGCGTGCCGGCGAGCAGGACACAATGACTTTGTTTGCGGAATGCGCAGCGGCTACGGCCGATTTGCAGGCAGCTGTTTCGGCAACCGTTCAGGCGCTGACCAAATTGCGCGGGCAGGTGGAGCTTGTGCGGCTCGGCAAGCTGCCCAACGACGGGAAGGTCATCGCCGACGAGCGTCCGGTCGGGTGAGCCTTCTCTGCTTAATCTGGGAGAGATGTCATTGCCGATGCGGGCCCCACGGGCCGGGTTCGCTTTCGCCAGACGAGCCGAGCTCAACCGGCGGTCGCGCAGGCAGGAATGGCCTTTCCTCTGCTGTGCTTTCCTCTGCGACTGCCGGCACACTCTCTGCTTCCTTCGGCTCGTGCTCTGGCTCAGGTAAAGCGAGCGGGCCGGGGTCATGGCCGCCCGCAAACTTGACCAGCGCGGCCACGCGCCTCTCGATAGACGGGTGTGTATCGAAGATGTTTGAAAATCCTTCGCGCGGATTGTCGAGGCACATTTCCATCACTGCCGAGGTGGCCCGCGGCAGCTCCCCGCGCCCGTCGATCTTGCGCAGGGCGGAAATCATCGCATCCGGGTTTTTCGTGAGCTCGACCGAGCCCGCATCGGCGAGAAACTCGCGCTGGCGCGAGAGCGCAAACCGGATGACGATTGAGAGAACCCACGCCAGCGCGATGAGGGCGAGCGCGATAAGCACCGCAAGGCCTGCGGCTCCCCTGCGGTCGTCGCGGTTGCTTCGCCAGCGCACCCCGCCCTGAAAGATGAGCCGGAATACCAACTCGGCGAAGAACGAGATCACGCCCGCAATGACGACCGCGATCACCAGGAGCCGCACATCCCCGTTGCGGATATGCGTGAGCTCATGGCCGAGCACCGATTCGAGCTCGGCATCCGACAGGCTGTTGACCAGGCCGGACGTGACCGTGATGGAATATTGGCGGTCGTTCATGCCCGTTGCGAAAGCATTGAGCGCGCCGCTCTCGATCAGCCGCAGGGTCGGAGTGGTAATGCCGCGAGAGATGCACAGATTCTCAAGCAGGTTGTAGAGGCGCGGCTGCTCGGTCCGTGTGATTTCGCGGCCGCCGGTGACCGCATCGATCAGACGCTGGTGAAATCTGTACGCGATCAAAATCCACAGCGCCGTGCCTAGCGTGGCGAACGGCGCGGCTAGAGGGTGTCGCTCAGACCGCGCCGCATCAGCACATCAATGTCCGCGGCATAGGTAAGCCCTTCGCCTAGCACGGCGCCGGCAAACACGAGGACATACACAAGAAAGAACAATCCGACGATGAGCGCGACGGATCGGCGCTTGTTCGCCTGGATGTGCGTGTAAAGTCCGTACGCGGCCATGCCGCACCACCGTCATTCCGGGCGAGTACCAGAATAACGAAAAATCAAAACTTCACCTGCGGCGCCTGCTCCAGCTCCTTGCGCTGCTCGACGCCCACATCGAAAAAGTCCTTCTGGGTGAAGCCGAGTGGCCCCGCAAGGAGCACGGCGGGGAACTGCTGGATGCCCGTATTGTACTCCTGCACTGCGTTGTTGAAGAAACGCCGCGCCGCGGCGATCTTGTTTTCAATATCTGAGAGCTGATTCTGCAGTTGCTGAAAGTTCTGGTTCGCTTTCAGGTCCGGGTAGGCCTCGCTGAGCGCAAAAAGCTGCCGCAGGGCTGCGCTCAGCGCATTCTCCGCCGCTGCCTGCGCCGCCACACCGCCCGATTGCGCCGCCACCGCCGCATTGCGCGCCTGTACCACGGCCTCGAGCGTGCCGCGTTCGTGCGCCGCATATCCCTTCACGGTCTCCACCAGGTTTGGCACCAGGTCGTGCCGCTGCTTGGTCTGCACATCGATGTCGGAGAAAGCCTGATTGACGCGCTGGCGCAGGGCGACAAGGCCGTTGTAGATCGTCATGATCCAGAACGCCAAAACGACGATCACGGCAATCACGATCCAGCCCGTTGTGGACATGCTGTTGCTCCTTGCAGGAATGTGCGCGCGCGGACTTTAGGTCTTCCGGCGCGATGAGGAAAGCGCGGCCGGCGGAACGAGGCGCACGCTACATTCGTTTCCGCTCGTCACGGAAGGCGCACGGGCCATGTGTAGGAGATCGGGATGCTTGCGAATGTGATCACGGCGCCCCCGCCGATCACGAGCGGGATCATCGAGACGAGCATTCCCGCACGGCTCGATCGGCTGCCCTGGGGAGCGTTCCATTCCCTCGTGGTCGTCGCGCTCGGGATCACGTGGGTGCTCGATGGACTCGAAGTCACCTTGGCGGGCGCGGTGGCTCCCGCGCTGAAGGAAAGCTCCGTGCTCCATTTCACGAATGCCGAAGTCGGCATTGCCAGCAGCGGATATCTTGCAGGCGCCGTGCTGGGCGCGCTTTTGTTCGGCTGGCTCACGGACCGGCTCGGACGCAAGAGGCTGTTCTTCATCACGCTTGCGGTCTATCTCGTCGCGACGGCGGCCACCGCGTTCTCCTGGAATCTGTGGAGCTTTGTTCTATTCCGTTTTCTCACCGGGGCCGGCATTGGAGGCGAATACACCGCCGTCAACTCCACCATTCAGGAGCTTATTCCGGCACGCTACCGCGGTTGGACGGATCTGCTCATTAATGGCAGCTTCTGGATCGGCGCGGCTGTGGGCGCCGCCGGATCGATCGTGCTGCTCGATCCTGCGCTCCTGCCGCCAGAGTATGGCTGGCGGCTCGCTTTCTTTATTGGCGCGACGCTTGGGCTAGTCATTTTCCTCATGCGCTTCTGGCTGCCCGAATCGCCGCGGTGGCTCATGACGCATGGCTATGCCGACGAAGCCGAACGCGTTGTTGCAGGCATCGAATCGAGAGTGCACGCGACGGACTTACCTTGCGGGCTGCCGGTTATCAGATTACGCGTTCGCCGCTTTACCCCGATTTGGGCTGTGTTCCACACGCTGTTTCAGGTTCATCGCAGGCGTACGTTCGTGGGCCTCGCGCTCATGGGCGCGCAGGCCTTCTTCTACAACGCGATCTTTTTTACGTATGCGCTCGTCCTCAGCGATTTCTACGGGATCGAGGCCGACCGCGTAGGATGGTACTTGCTACCCTTTGCGGCGGGGAACTTCCTCGGTCCCATGCTGCTCGGCCGCCTGTTCGACACCATCGGCCGCCGCCCCATGATCGTGTTTACCTACGCGATTTCCGGAGTGCTTTTGGCCGTCGCCGGATATTTGTTTGCCATCGGCGTGCTTTCGGCTCGCGGCCAAACCATCGCCTGGACGGTCATATTCTTTTTTGCGTCC
>DATCJI010000025.1:0-1599 GCA_036562835.1 Xanthobacteraceae bacterium
AGCTCGCGGAAATCTGATTCCTTCAGACCGGGCTCCAGAATGACAGAGCCGGCAATGACGCGCATGCCGCCGGGCCGGTAGTCGGCGAAACAGCGTTGCGCGGCGACTGCCAGCGCCTTAACGCCTTCGACGTCGCGCGGCCGCCCCGGCACATGCACTTCCGAGGCGGAGATCGCGGTCGTGGTGCCGCCGTGCAAGTAGCTTTCCAGATAACCTACGGTGCGCTGACGCGGCGTGTAGTCGCCGAAGGTAATGTGGACGTGAGAGTCGATGAGACCGGGAATCGCGGTCATGCGGTCAGCATCGATCACGACGTCGGCAGCCTCAGTCGTACCTGCGGATGCCGCGCCGACCGAGGTGATGGTCTCGCCGTCAACGAGGATCGTGTCGCCTTCGGCAAATGGCTTGCGCCAATCGCCGGAGACAATTTGACCGAGGTTGACGATCGCGACTTTCATGGGCCCGGCTCGCTCCGTCCTCAGTTCGTCTTGCGGCCGAGCTCGTCTTCGAGCCGGTAGGATTCCATCAGGCTGTCGACGAGGCCAGTGGCGCCGTCCCAGTCGAAGGTGCGGTAGCTGTGGCCAGTGGTGACAAACCGTGCGCCCGCATAAAACATCTCATATTGCGTATGGCGTGAGCCGAACTCGGAGCCGACAGCGTCCCAAGCGGCCTTCAGGAATTTCACCTTTTCTTCCGGCCCCATCTTCGCCGCGCGTTGCGTCACATCGATGATGCGCTTGAGTTTCGGGTCCTCGAAGTCGTGGATGGAGGAGGGCAGCATGATGAGCGCGCCGCCGGACAACTCACGCAGCGTGTTGACGATGCGCGGGTAGAGATCCTGGGTCAGCACCTGCGCTGAATACATGAAATGCTTGTTCGGTACGTACCATTCACCGCGCATCGAGCCTTCCGCTTCCATGCCGGCCATCATGGCGTTGACCATGCTGCTGTGCGCGGCGAGATAGCCGAGCTGCTCGCGCACCGACGGAATGTTGGTGGTGCCGATCGCCTCGGTGATGCGGTGGGCAAGCCCGAGCAGGAACTTGATCTTTACCGACAGGCGGATTTGCGACTGGTAATTCTGGTACGTATGACCGGCCGTGTCGTGAAACTGGGCGCGGCACATGTCGGGGTCGCGATGCACGAACACGCGCTCCCATGGGACCTTGACGTCGTCGAAATAGATGAGCGCGTCGTTTTCGTCGAAGCGCGAGGAGATTGGATTGTCGAAAATCGAGACGGCAGCCGCCTCGTAGGACTTGCGCGACAACACGCGCATGCCTTTGGCGCTCATCGGCAGCGCGCAGGAAAAGGCGAGGTCTTCCTCGCCGGGCTTCAACGGCTGCAGGTTGGCGACGAACACCTCGTTCGCCATGATGGAACTCGTGCCCAGCATCTTGGCGCCGCGGATGGTCAGCCCGCCTGAATCCTCGTCCACGATGCGCGCGACCAGCTCCTCCTTCTGTTCGCCCCAGTCTTTGGCGCGCTCGGCCTGCGGATTTATGATCACATAGGTGAGAAAATAGTCGTTGCGGCTTGCCTCCTCAAAGTAGTCACGCATCGCCTGTGCGCGTTTGGGTCCGTGCTTCTCGAACACCT
>DATCJI010000041.1:0-5300 GCA_036562835.1 Xanthobacteraceae bacterium
CGACGAGATCGTCTAGATCGGGGAGCGTTAGATCGGGTGCGATCTTGACCAGAACGGGCGGTGCGAGGGAGCGCTCCGCGGCACGCATCCGGGCGCCGGTAACGGCCGCCAACAGATCCTCGAGCGCGCGCCCGCGTTGCAGATCGCGCAGCCCCGGCGTATTCGGGGACGAGATATTCACGCAGAAATAGCTCACTAGCGGTGCGAACATCTCGATGAGACGAACGTAATCCGAGGAGCGATCGGTGCTGTCCTTGTTTGCGCCGATGTTGATCCCAACGATGCCCCCGGAGCGTGTGTGTGCGGCCAGCCGCCGCAGCGCCACATCGGCACCCGCGCTATTGAAGCCGAGCCGGTTGATTACGCCTTCATCGTGCGCAAGCCGAAATACCCGCGGACGTGGATTGCCCGGTTGCGGTCGCAGAGTGACAGTGCCGACCTCCACGAAACCGAAGCCGAGGCGCAATAGGGCATCCCACACTTCCGCATGTTTATCAAACCCGGCCGCTACGCCGATCGGATTGGGGAAATGAAGGTCACACGCCCGTACCGCGAGACGCGGGTCGTCTCGCACACGCTTGACGTAAGGCGGAATACCCAGTGCCCGAATAGCGAGCCGGTGCGCATCCTCGGGGTCGAGAAGCCCGAGAAAAGGGCGTGCGAGCGCGTCCAGCAGGCTGATCACGGCGCGCCCATCACATCGGATAGGACCAGCGACGTTTCGCGCCGTTTCATCTGTTGAGGTCTCGTTCTAAGCTTCGACCGCCGATGGGATCGGGAGGTTTCGCATGCAGCGTCGTCGCGCCTTGCAGGTGATCGCTGGATTGGCGCTATGTCCTCTTTGCACGAAGCCACCCTTCGCTGCGGATGTCCATTGGGGGTATGAAGGTCCCGAAGGCCCGGAGAACTGGGGAAATCTCGATCCGGCGAATGGCGTCTGCGCAGCGGGGGTGCAGCAATCGCCCATCGACATCGGAAACACCTTCGAAGCAACCCTCCTTCAGCTCAAAATAAATTGGGCCGCACACGCCGAGACTATCGTGAATAACGGCCATACGGTCCAGGTGAACATGGGCGAGGGCGGCGTGCTCACCCATGATGGCGGCGCGTACCGGCTCGTGCAATTCCACTTCCATCATCCAAGCGAGCACCATTATGCAGGCAAAGCCTTTCCGATGGAGGCGCATTTCGTGCACGCGAGTGCATCAGGCGCGCTCGCGGTCATAGGAGTCATGATGATGCCCGGACGGGCGAATGGCACGTTTAGCAAGATCGTTACAAGCATGCCGGAAAAGGAAGGGCCGGCGGTTCCGGCAGACCCGATGATAAGTCCTAATTCGTTCCTGCCTCAGAGCCGAAGGTACTATCGCTATTCGGGCTCGCTCACCACTCCGCCCTGCAACGAGACTGTGGACTGGCTGCTGTTTATGGATCCGGTCCAGGTCAACGAGGCCGACATCGCGCGCTTTGGCCAGCTTTTTCCGATGAACGCGCGCCCGGTACAGAAGCTCAACCGCCGTTTCGTCCTGCGCTCGGCGTAAGCCTGCGGCGCACGCGCTCTGCTCCCTCCGCTGAAAAGGGGCGCGCCTCCTTTTCCGCAACCTGCACTCACTTTGGTGCCTGCTCTCTCCCGTTTTGCGGGGAGAGAGCTTACGCGGAACGCGCAAGCGCGCCATCGATCATGTCGATCGCGTTCTGGACCCCATAGAGCGCGACGAAGGAGCCGAAACGCGGCCCTTTCTCCTGGCCCAGGAGGACCTGATAGAGCATGTTGAACCAATCGAGCGATACGCCAGGTTTGCCGTCCTTCGTTTTGATCTTGCCGCTGCGATCCAGGAACGGCTCGCGCCGCCCTACTTCGTAAACGACCTCTTGAATCTGCGACGCGTTCGCACCGGCAGGGAGCTGCGCGAGCGCATCGCGCAGGTCCATGAGCGCGGCGCGCTCGCCCTCGCTAGGCTCGCGGAAGCGCTTCTGAGGCAATACGAAGTCGCGGAAATAATGCAGGGCGTAACCAACCAGCGCATCGAGCTTGGGATGGGTGCGCGGCGTCACCCCCGCTCGGTAACGCGCGACGAATCCCCAAAGCGTCTCCGCATTCTCCGCATTTGATGAGGCGACAAGCGTCAGCAGCATGGAAAATGAGATCGGCACGTCCGCTTTCGGCGGATTGCCGGAATGGATGTGCCACACCGGATTGGCCAGCCGGCCACGCGTATCCTGCCGCTCATAGCTTTCGAGCAACTGCTGATACTCGTCCATGTGCCGCGGAATGACATCGAAATAAAGCCGCTTTGCCGCCCTGGGCTCGCGATACATGAACAGCGACAGCGACTCCGGGCTCGCATAGCGCAGCCATTCCTCGATGGAGAGCCCGTTGCCCTTGGATTTCGAGATCTTCTGTCCGTTCTCGTCGAGAAACAGCTCGTAATTGAATCCCTCCGGCGGCAGGGCGCCGACCGCCCGGCAGATCTCGCCGGAAAGCTTTACCGAATCGATCAGATCCTTGCCGGCCATTTCATAGTCCACCCCGAGCGCGACCCAGCGCATGGCCCAATCCGGCTTCCATTGCAGCTTGGTGCGCCCACCCGTCACGAGCGTAATGACTTCCTCCTTCGTCTCCGGGTCCTCGTACGTAATCGTCCCCGCCGATGCATCATGCGCGATAATCGGCACCTGCAGCACGATCCCTGTACGCGGCGAAATGGGAAGAAAAGGCGAATAGGTTTGCGCCCGTTCCTGGCGTAGCGACGGCAGCATAATCGCCATCACTTCGTCAAAGCACTCGAGCATGCGCATGAGCGTGCGATCGAACGTCCCCGAAGTATAGCATTCGGTCGCGGAGAGGAATTCGTAATTGAATCCGAAGTGATCGAGGAAAGCGCGCAGACGCGCATTGTTTGCCGCGCCGAAGGATGGATATTCGCTGCCGAAGGGATCGGGAACGCGCGAGAGCGGTTTGCCGATATGCTTCGCCATCATCTCGCGAGAGGGCACGTTATCCGGAACCTTCCGCAGGCCATCCATGTCGTCGGAAAAGGCAATAAGACGCGTTTTGACGCGATCTCCCGTAAGTAGTCGAAACGCGTGGCGTACCATTGTGGTCCGCGCCACTTCACCGAAGGTGCCGATATGCGGGAGACCCGAAGGGCCATAGCCCGTCTCAAAGACCACCTCGTCCTTCGGGTGTTTTTTCAGGCGCGCGACGAGCTTGCGCGCTTCCTCGAACGGCCAGGCGCTCGAATCCTCAGCAACACGACGGAACTCGTCGGCATCCATTTCGATAACGGACATACGTGTATTCGTAGCCCGGATTGAGCGCGAGCGAAATCTAGGATCCGGACTTCACGCTAAGCCGTCAGAACGGGCTCACCGGAAAGTAGCGCAGCCACAGATCGGTGAAGCGGCCCTGCTCCCAAACCTTGAACAAGGCCCAGTTCAGCGCGAGACGCATGAGATCATTGCCCTTGCGCACCGCGATGCCGACACCCTCGCCGAAATAACGGCTGTCGATGTAGGGGCCACCGCGAAACGCGCAGCAATTTTCGGAATCCGTTCCATTAAGCCAAAAAGCAAGCGAGATGGCATCGCCGAACAGCAGATCCACGTCCCCACGACGCAATGCGAGCCGCGCCACATCGGCGCTCGGGTAGCTGCGCAACTCCACCTCGGTGAACAGGTTTTTCAGAAAGGCTTCGTGCGCTGTGCCGGCGACGACCGCGACTTTCTTCGCTTCGAGCCGCTCCGGTACTACCTCGTCTATGGGGGAATCGCGTCGCGCAACGAAGCGCGCCGGCGTGCGGTAATACGGGTCCGTGAAATCGACCTTGGTCCGCGTCTCGATAGTAGCTGCGATGGATGCGATTGCCGCATCTCCCTGATTGGCATTAAGCGCCGTAATGAGCGTCTCGAAGCGCCGCATCTGGATCGTGCATTGGAGCTTGAGCTCCTCGCACATTGCCCGCGAGAGATCGACGTTAAAGCCCTGCGGATTGCCTTCGGGACCTGCGAAATTGAACGGTGGGTAATCGATCTCGGTGAGAAAGCGAATCACGCTCACCCGGGAGAGGTCCGGCTTTTCAGGCCGCCGTCGTGGGTCCCAGAACCCGGGAACGCTGACGCCTGCATCAGGCGGCGCTGTCTGCGCCGGTGCGTAAGCAACGGTTGCAAGCCAGGAGAGCGCGAGCAGGCTGAGGTAAGCAAATGAGCGGCTCTTCATTGCATTCGGGATTACAAAACAGATACGGCGGATAAGTGGCGTTCACCGACAAGGCTCAGAGGTAGCGGCGCAGGTCAGCGGCGGCGGCCTCGGCCGAACGGTCGAGCTTGAAAGTGGATACGAATCGTCCATCCTTGTCCATCAGATAGACGATTGCCGTGTGATCCATCGTATAGCCGCCCTGCGGCAGCGGAACTTTCTTGTAATAGGCCCGGTAGGCCTTCGCCACGCCAGCAATGGCGCTTGGATCGCCGGTAAGTCCTGCCAGATGACGATCGAAATTGGATAAATAATCCTTCAAAACGGCCGGCGTATCGCGCTCCGGATCAACCGTAATGAACAGTGCCCGCGTCCGGTCGGCGTCTTTACCCAGCGCGCGCATGACCTCGGAAATTTCAAACAACGCCGTGGGACAGATTTCCGGACAATGCGTAAACCCGAAGAACACGAGGAACGGCCGCCCGCGCAGCTCCTGATCGGTAATGGGCTTTTCGTCCTGATCGGTGAGTTGAAAGGGTCCGCCAATGGCGACAACCTGCTGCGCCCCTGGCGCCGAAAGCCGGTCTACGAGAAACAGGACAAGCCCAACGCACACCACCAGCGAGGCCAGGAATGCCGCGCCTAAAATAACGAGCCGGGCGGTACGCGCGTTCATGGTGCTGCATTCACCGACAGGAATTCAAAGGCAGTTGGCAATGCCGGCAACAATCATTTCGAAGAATACGGCCGTGCCGTAATAGCCCCAAAGCGTCAGCCCGGCGCCAAGGAGCAACGCTCCGGCCAATGCGCTAAGGACGAGCGGCCGCGAAAACCGGACCGGCGCCTTAATCGCAAAATTTGCCATAGCTGCACCTCAGCCTGAGAAATAAGCCGTTCGACTCAGGCCCACAATACCGCGATGCCCCCGCCGGACTGTGTTGCGTCTCACTTCAAGTTGAAACGGATTGGCACCGTAAGATCGATGGTCTGGCCCGGCATCTCCGCGGGTGGCGCAGGAAAGGGTTGAGCGCGACGAAGAAGCGCGAGCGCCTCTTCGTCGAGAACCGCCGCGCCTGAGCTGCGCAGGACCCGGCTTTCGCGC
>DATCJI010000054.1:0-4482 GCA_036562835.1 Xanthobacteraceae bacterium
TGCTGCACGATCGGGATCGCATCTTCAAAAATCTATACGGCCAGCATGGTTGGGGGCTCGAGAATGCCCGTCGGCGCGGAGCCTGGGACGGGACCAAAGAAATTCTCGCAAAGGGCAGCGACTGGAACATCAACGAGGTGAAGGAGTCCGGATTGCGCGGCCGCGGGGGCGCCGGTATTCCAACCGGGCTGAAATGGTCGTTCATGCCGAAGAAGCCCGGCGACCGGCCGCATTATCTGGTCGTCAATGCCGACGAGTCCGAGCCGGGGACGTGCAAGGATCGCGAGGTCATGCGGCACGATCCTCATCTTCTGATCGAGGGCTGCCTGTGCGCCGGCTTCGCGATGCATGCGAATGTCTGTTACATCTACATTCGGGGCGAATTCGTGCGCGAGCGCGAGCGCCTCGAAGCCGCAATCGAGCAGGCCTATGCCGCTAACCTGATCGGCAAGGACAATGTGCACGGCTTCCCGTTCGACATCTATGTGCATCACGGCGCGGGCGCCTACATCTGCGGCGAGGAAACCGCGCTCCTTGAAAGTCTCGAAGGCTAGAAGGGTCAGCCGCGGCTAAAGCCTCCATTTCCGGCGAACATGGGACTTTATGGATGCCCCACGACCGTGAACAACGTCGAATCCATTGCGGTGGTGCCCGACATCTTGCGCCGCGGCGGTCACTGGTTTGCCAGCATCGGCCGGCCCAACAACACCGGCACCAAACTGTTCTGCATTTCCGGCCATGTGGAACGGCCCTGCAACGTCGAAGAGGCGATGGGTATTCCGCTGCACGAGCTTCTGGAAAAACATGCGGGCGGCGTGCGCGGCGGCTGGGATAACCTGCTCGCCGTCATTCCCGGCGGCTCATCCATGCCGCTTATTCCGGGATATCAGGGCGACCAGCTGCTTATGGATTTCGACGGCTGTCGCGAGCTGAAATCCGCGCTGGGCACCGCCGCCGTGATCGTCATGGATAAATCGACGGATATTATTCGCGCAATGGCCCGCATCTCCTACTTCTACAAGCATGAGAGCTGCGGGCAGTGCACGCCCTGCCGCGAGGGCATGGGCTGGATGTGGCGCGTGCTCTCCCGCATGGCGGAAGGCCGCGCGCACAAGCGCGAGATCGACATGCTCATGGAAGTCACCACGCAGATCGAGGGGCACACCATTTGCGCCTTCGGCGATGGCGCGGCATGGCCGGTGCAGGGGTTGCTGCGCCATTTCCGAAATGAGATCGAAGCGCGCATCGATTCGTATACGGCAAACCCGCATCCCGAACCCGTGCGGGTGGCCGCCGAGTAACCCGAAATGAGAACTCAGCTCATCACAATACAGTCAAGTTTGGAGCACGCGAGCCGCAAGCTCGGCGCGTTCCCCTCCCCGCCCGAAGTCGGATTCATCCGCCTTCGGCCACGTACGGTCCCGAACTCGGGTAAACCCGAGTTCGGGTGGGGAGGGGCTAGGGGTGGGGGTACAGCCGACAGTAAAAAGGAGCCCCCACGCCCAACCCCTCCCCACACTCGCAGCGCGAATGCGTTGCTCGCGGGGGAGGGGAGTGCACCGAGCCAGCTATGCCGGGCCTGCGAGCAGACGCAATGACCAAGCTCGTCGTCGACAGCAAGGAGATCGACATTCCGCCGCAATATACGCTGCTGCAGGCATGCGAGGCGGCGGGAGCGGAGATTCCCCGTTTCTGTTTCCATGAGCGGCTTTCCATTGCCGGCAACTGCCGCATGTGCCTGGTCGAGCTTAAGGGCTCACCCAAGCCGGTCGCATCCTGCGCCTGGGCCGTACGCGATTGCCGTCCCGGGCCCAATGGTGAGCCCCCCGAGGTCAGCACCAAATCACCCATGGTGCGCAAGGCGCGCGAAGGCGTGATGGAATTTCTGCTCATCAACCACCCTCTGGATTGTCCGATCTGTGACCAGGGCGGCGAATGCGACCTCCAGGACCAGGCCATGGCCTATGGCATCGACGCCAGCCGCTATCGCGAGAACAAGCGCGCGGTCGAGGACAAGTACATGGGGCCCCTGGTCAAAACGATCATGAACCGCTGCATTCATTGCACGCGGTGCGTGCGGTTCATCACGGAAGTTGCCGGTGTGCCAGAGCTGGGTGCAATCGGCCGCGGCGAGGACATGGAGATCACGACCTATCTCGAGCACGCCATGACGTCGGAGTTGCAGGGTAACGTGGTTGATCTCTGTCCCGTCGGAGCCCTGACGTCGAAGCCATACGCCTTTGCTGCGCGCTCCTGGGAGCTGGCCAAGACGGAATCGATCGACCTCATGGATGCGGTTGGGTCCGCAATTCGCATTGATACGCGCGGACGCGAGGTGATGCGCATTCTGCCGCGTGTGAACGAGCTCGTGAACGAGGAGTGGATTTCCGACAAAACGCGGCACGTGGTTGACGGGTTGCGCAGTCAAAGGCTCGATCAGCCCTACATTCGCAAAAGCGGCCGCTTGCATGGCGCGACCTGGCCCGAGGCGTTCGAGCTCATTGCCAGGCGCCTGGCCGCAGCATCGGCTTCGCGCATCGGCGCGATTGCGGGCGATCTCGCCGCAGTCGAGGAGATCTATGCGCTCAAAGATTTGCTCATGGGTCTAGGTGTGGTGAACTTCGATTGCCGTCAAGACGACGCCGCGCTCGATCCTCGAGCTGGCAGGGCAAGCTATCTCTTCAATGCCGGGATTGCGGCGATCGAGGATGCCGATGCGCTTCTTCTTGCCGGCTCAAATCCGCGTCACGAGGCAGCCGTGCTCAATGCGCGTATTCGCAAGCGCTGGCGCAAGGGCAGCTTTCCCGTTGGCCTCGTGGGCGAGCCGGCAGACCTGACCTATTCACATGAATATCTTGGCGCCGGGCCGCAGACCTTGGCCGATATCGCGGCTGGCCAACATGAATTCTCTGCCGCACTCAAGCGAGCCCAACACCCGCTGGTGATTGTCGGAATGGGAGCGCTGGCGCGCCCGGATGGCTTTGCCATTTCTGCGCTCGCAGCCCAGATCGCCACCGGCTGCGGCGCGCAGGATTGGAACGGCTATTGCGTCCTGCATACGGCCGCGGCGCGCGTCGGCGCCCTCGACCTCGGGTTTACGCCGGGCGAGGGCGGAAAGGATGCACGGACTATGGTGCGCGAGGATACGCTCGATGTCCTTTTCCTGTTGGGTGCCGACGAGATCGAGATCGAGCCGGGGCCGTTTGTCGTTTATATCGGCAGCCATGGCGATCAGGGCGCGCAGCGCGCCGATGTCGTTCTGCCGGGCGCCGCGTACCCGGAAAAATCCGGCATTTATGTCAACACCGAGGGCCGCGTGCAGATGGCCAGGCGCGCTTCGTTTCCTCCCGGTGAGGCGCGTGAGGATTGGGCCATCTTACGTGCGCTTTCCACGGTGCTCGGCCGCAAGCTCCCTTACGATTCCGTTGCCGAGCTGAGGCGCAATCTGTTCAAGGCGCATCCGCACATGGCGCGCCTTGACGCAATCACCCCCGGGGCCCGCGCCGACGTGGTGACCTTGGCTGGGCGAGGCGGCACGCGCGGCGATACGTCCTTCACCAATGCCATAGATGACTTTTACTTCACCAACCCCATTGCGCGGGCGTCTGCGATCATGGCCGAATGCTCCGCCATTGCGGAAGGTCACCGCGTGCTGAGCGCGGCGGAATGAAAATGCGTCGTTGCCATGATCGAGCTTTCACTGGCCGGGCTCGCCGGAGCATTCGCAGGCACGATCGTGGCCGCCTTTGCGTACCCGCCACTGTTGATGGCGATTCAGCACGGATTGCGCCTGCGCACGCCGGAGGAACTCGCCCTTTTGCGGCGGGCGGTGCTGGCGTTGGATATTCTGGTATTCGCAGGTGTTGGTTATTGGCTAGGCACGTTGATTGCGGGGTAGCAGTGGCATGAGACTCGATCAGGCTGCACGCGCCGCATTTCTGAAAGAATTCGTCACCGGATTCTGGCTGGCGCTGCGCTATTTCTTCAAGCCGAAGGCGACGCTGGATTACCCGTTCGAGAAGGGGCCGCTGTCGCCGCGCTTTCGCGGCGAGCACGCGTTGCGCCGGTATCCAAACGGTGAGGAGCGCTGCATCGCCTGCAAGCTGTGCGAGGCGATCTGCCCGGCCCAGGCCATCACCATCGAAGCGGGACCGCGGCGCAATGATGCGACGCGCCGCACCACGCGCTACGACATTGACATGGTGAAGTGCATCTATTGCGGGTTGTGCCAGGAGGCTTGCCCCGTTGATGCCATCGTGGAGGGGCCGAACTTCGAGTTTGCGACCGAAACGCGCGAGGAGCTCTATTTCGATAAGGAGCGCCTGCTTGCCAATGGCGACCGGTGGGAGCGCGAGATCGCAAAAAACGTCGCGCTCGATGCACCTTACCGCTGACCTGGAGCTTGCTTCGATGGCATTGAATCAGAGTGGTGCCACGCCCGCGCTCCGCTGCCCTTGCCTAATTCGAGAAAAGGAGTCCCGC
>DATCJI010000136.1:0-6825 GCA_036562835.1 Xanthobacteraceae bacterium
CTCGATAAAGAAGCCGGCTGCACTGCACGCCTGCAGCCACCGTGCCACTTCGCGGAGTGCGCGCTTGCGTGTTTGTCCCTCCTTGCGCAGCTGCTTGTACATGCGCAGCTGCAGATGTGCCGAGGTGCCGCGATCGCGAATTGTTAAAAGGTGCGCCGTCTCCCGTCCGAGTCCAAGCGCGGCGACATCTTCTGCGAACTCGTCAAGCGTCCGTCTGAGCAGCGCGGCGAAATCGATTGCCTTGCGGCTCGCGAGATCGAAATAGGTGCCATCGGTGCCGTAGCGCTGGGCACGCCAGCGGTTCTCTTCCGTCAAGGCGCGCGCGACGGCGCAGAACGGGCGATTGGCTCCGCGGCAGCGCACCAGGTACCGTACCAGGGCGCGGTAGAGCGATGCGATCGCGACCGCATCGTCCACGGCCGTACAGCAATCGGTGAGGCGCAGCTCGAGCGTGGGATGGCGCAGCGACGGCCGCAGCGCCCACCAGATCGAGGTCGAATCGCGGATGACCTGCGCCTCCGTGAGCGCTTCGACATAGGCCTCGTATTGATCCATGGAGCGGAACATCTCAGGAAAGCCGGTGCGCGGGAAGGCATCGTTGGCGGCATTGCGATAGCCGAGCAGTCCGGTGTCGTAGGTTGCCCAGAACGGTGATGAGGTCGAGAGCGCCAGAAGGAGCGGCAAATAGGGCACCATCCGGTGCATCAGCTCGACCCTTCGCTCTGGCGCCGGCACCTCGACGTGCACGTGCAGACCGCACAGCGGATTGCCCCAGGCGACCATGCCGAGATCTTTCGCAGCCGTTGCGTAGCGCCGCTTTCGCGTCGTGCGCTGCTGCGCCGGCAACGCGAGCGGGTGCGTGCCGGCGGCAACAATGCCGATGCCGAAGCTCTGACCGGCTTCCGCAAGGGTCGAGCGGAAGCAGCGCAGTTGCTGCCGGGCTTCCTTCGGCGTGTCGACCGGCGTCGTTGCCACCTCGACCTGCGACTGCAGCAGCTCGTACATGAGCTGCGGTCCGAGCTTCTTCTTCGCCCTTTTCATGAACGGCTCGGCGTGGCTGGACTTCACCGCCGCGGTCCGCCTGTCGACGATGAAATACTCCTCCTCGAGGCCGAAGCGAAATTCACCCATTGGGGCTAACAACGTCCGACCAAGAAATTAGTTCTTCGCCACCGTATATGCGCTCTCCTCCAAACAGCGGTGAACAGCGTGCGGCGCATGCGCCTGTCCGATGCAGAAGGCGCCCACGTAATCCGCAATGCCGCGCGTGAAGGAAAGTGCAGGGGCATTTACCGCATCGAGCCGGTCTACCGCGGTCTGCACGTCGCGCCGCAGCTTGCTCTCGTCGAGGGTAAGGAGCTTCCCTCCCCGCATCACGAACTGCCCGCCGATCATCACGCTGTCGAGCGCCGCGCCGCTTTCCGCAAACACTACCTGCAGCAGCGGGTCCCGCAGCGGCACGTAAGTAATGTGACCAAGATCGAGAAAAACAATGTCGGCCTTGTACCCCGGCGCAAGCCGGCCGACGCCGGGAAATCCGAGAATGCCCATGCTTCCGGTCGTCGCCATGCGGATGACCTCCTCTACGGAAAGCCATTGCGCATGATCCGGCGTGGCGATGCGCGAGAGGTAGGCCGCAAGCCGCGTCGCCTCGAACATGTTCTGGCCATCCGACGTGTTGGTGCCGTCGGTGCCGATGCCTACGCGCAAGCCGCGCGACAGCATCGCGCGCACAGGCGCCACGCCCGAGCCGAGCCGCAGATTGCTCATCGGGTTGTGGATTGCGCTGCAGCCTGCGTCCGCCAGGCGCGCGACATCGTCGTTGTCGATCCAGATCGCGTGCGCGGCGCTGAAGCGCTCTTCCAGGAGCCCGAGTGCAGCGAGATGCGCAGTGAGGCTCTTGCCGTATTTTTTGTGGCCAATGACGGCCTGGGTTTTCGTTTCAGCGAGATGCGTTTGCAGCCCCACGTCATAGTCGCGAGCGAGGTTGCGGCACGCGACCCAGAAATCATCGGAGCAATGCAACGGAATAGTGGGCGCAAGCGCCGGCCGGATGCGGCGCCGGTCATGGCGCCATCCCTGCAGGATGCTGCGACAGACATCAATGCTGGCATGACAGGGCGCAGCAACCATTCGGCGTATTTCGTCCCTCACCTGCTCGGGCATGGACTCAATCAGTCCAGGAAAGGCCTGGAAGAGGCTGCGGTCGGCCATCATGGGTGCCACGACGGCGCGCATGCCAACGTCGTGATAGGCCTGCGCCACAGCCGCGATGCCTTCGGCCGATGGCAACGGAAACTCGACAGTGAGGTCGTAGGCGGCGGTGCAGCCGCGCTTCACCATCTCGACGGCACAAAGAGCAGCCGAAAGATACTTGTCCTCAGCGGTGCGGTTACCGCTGATGCCTCCCGCTGCGCTGAGAAATAATTCAAGGCTCACGCGGTCGCCGACGAGCCCCTTGCCGAGCCCCCCATGGCCGTGGGTGTGGCCATTCACCAAGCCGGGCATGAGCAGACGATCGGCGGCGTTGACCGGCTCGGCGTCCTCGGGAGCAGCCATGCCGGGCGGACCGACGCTGCGGATCGTGTCGTCCTCGATCAGAACGTCGGCGTGGTCCGCCCGCCGCGTCTCCACGTCGAGCACACGGCCATCTCGAATGACGAGCCGCTTCATGCGAGGGAACGGCTATGAAATCTGAAAGAGAATCGACCGATTAGATTGCGTGGTCATCGGTAATGTCATCACTCCCAGCAACGCGCAATGGGAAAAAGACTTGGCTTGGTTTGAGAGCGGCTGCTGCATTTTCAGGGCCAAGCACCCACGCAATAGACTTTGGGCGCCGCCTAATGGCGCTCTCGTCAGCCACGCTTATGCAGGGCGCGTGCCTGCGGACCACCGCTGACATCCGGAACTTCTATGCCCAGGGCGGTGGCCAAATCAATTTGATGATCCTGCTCCTGCACGACGATCTGGCGAATCTGCTCGGCCATCGCGTATTCGCCAAGCGCCTCACATTGCCGGATTCGGTCGCGGTAATTGCGAACGGTTTCATTTTCATTCTCGAGATCATAGCGGAGCATGTCCTCCGCGTTTTTCGACGTGCGCACCGGTTTTGGCGTAACAGCCGGCATTTTGCCCAGATAATCGATCTGGCGTGAGATAATCAGGGCGTGATCAAGCTCCTGCTTGGCGTGGCTTTCGAGCTGGTCGGCAATGTCCATGTATTGCGCGCCCTTGAGAACCTGGGAATAGACCACGTACGAGATGATGGCCTGATATTCGCGGGCAAGATCTTCGTTCAACAGCTCGGCGAGGCGGTCGCGGGAAATCTCGCTTTCGCCGGCGCCAGATTTGAGCTCGGTCATTTTGCGTCCTTTATTGCATCGCGTGGCGGACTGGCAGAGTTCTGGCCGGCTTACGTGAGAGCGGAGCGAAAAAAGCGCAGTTGTTGCCGCGCTTCCTTCGGTGAATGCTTCCGCTCCGGTCCCATATGTTCGGCCGAACTGAAAACGCTCGGTCAGGCGATTAGTTCGTTTTTTGTTGTCGAAACAGCGCGTGGGGCGGACGAAAGCCATACGGCGCTTCGGCTGACAACGCCATTTCAGAACTTCGGCATCGGGCGTTTCTGCTTGGCGAGAGCGGGCACTTTCACCAGCGCCTCGCCGTCCAGCACGATCTCATCATCGACCGTGCAGGTGCAGGCAAGCCGCGCTCGATAGCGGTCAGGTATAAGCTCGACGACGGTGACCTTCACGGTCACCTCGTCGCCGATCCTGACCGGCGCATGGAAATTGAGCGTCTGGGATATGTAGATCGCCCCCGGACCAGGCAGGCGCGTGCCCAGCACCGCGGAGATCAGCCCTGCCGTATAGAGCCCATGCGCAATCCTCCCGCCGAACTGAGTTTTTGCGGCGAAATGCTCTGATAGATGTATCGGATTGCGATCGCCCGTTAGCTGCGCGAAGCCGACAACATCGGAGGAGGATATGGTCTTCGAGAGCGTCTCGGTCATGCCCACCGAGAGGTCCTCGAAATAGAGCATGCGCAGGGTGAGGACCATCGGAGCTGGATCGAGCTCCTGCGTCGGAGGTTTCGTCGAGCTCCTCGTTGTGGGTTTGCTCACGCCGCGGCGAGCTCCTTGTCCTTGGCTTCCGCGCGCTGCAACGCCGGCCGTTGCGCGAGGCGCGCAGTGTAGGAAACAAACTCGGGGCGTTCAGGAAGCATCTTGAACAGCATGCCCCAGCGCAGGGTCGAGCCGATCACCACATCGGCAGCGGTGAATTGCTGGCCCAGAAGATACGGGCCGGGCGCCACTGCGGCGGCCACCACATTCATGCAGGTTTCGAAATCACCGTAGCCGAGCGCGGCACGCCGCGCCTCCTCCTTGCGTGGAAATGCGCGATCCATGATCGCGGGCTCGATGCAGCTCGGGCCGAAGAAGAGCCACTTGAGATATGGCCCGCGGCGCGCGTCGCCGACCGGCACATTCAGTTTGGCGCGGGGAAACTCGTCGGCGAGATAGGTGCAGATCGCGGCCGCTTCGGTGATGAGGGTGTCGCCGTGCTTAAGCGTGGGCACCTTGCCCATCGGATTGATCGCAACATAGTCAGGCGCGCGGTTATCGCCCCGGCTCAAGCTCAGCAAATGGATGCCATAGGGCTCGCCCAGCTCCTCGAGCATCCAGCGGACGATGGACGAGCGTGAGGGGGCGGCGTGATAAAGCGTGAGCATGACGGATGCCTGTTATCAGATGTCAGATTGTCAGATGTCTTGGGGCGGATGGTAGTCGTACGACTGTCCTCTAGCTCCCTTTCTGTCCTCCGTCATCTGTCCTCTGTCCTCTGCGCCAGCGCACGCAGGCACGCGAGCGCGTCGCTCGCGAGCTTGCGCGTGAGCTCGCGCGCCGGAAGGGCAGGCGACAACGCCGCTGCCTGGCCAGCCCACATGGGCGAGAAATCGCCCGACCCCTGTTTTTCTGCCTTTGCGCGCAAGGGGGCGAGCGCGCCGCCGGCGAGCGGAAAATGCGGCGCGATGTCCGAGATCGGCCCAAGCTCGCGCATGACCCTGTTGACAAATCCGCGTGCCGGCCGGCCTGTCATGAGGTTGGTGAGCGCCGTGCCGTCATCGTGCGCATTTTCCAGCGCCTTGCGATGGGGAGCCGAGACACGCGATTCCGGGCATTTGAGATAAGCGCTGCCGATCTGCACGCCTGCCGCTCCAAACGCGAAGGCAGCCGCGATGCCGCGCCCGTCCGCGATTGCGCCGGCGGCAATGACCGGCACCTGGACGGCATCGACGATTTGCGGGAGCAGCGCAAAGGTGCCGACCTGAGTGGCCAGATCCTCGCTCAAGAAGATCCCGCGATGGCCACCCGCTTCGAAACCTTGGGCGATAATGGCGTCGGAGCCGCGCTCTTCGAGCCAGCGGGCTTCCGCCACGGTGGTTGCCGAGCTGATCACGCGGGCTCCTGCCGCCTTCACGCGGCTCATAAGCCGCTCCTCCGGCAGGCCAAAGTGGAAGCTGACTACTTCGGGTTTTGTTTCTTCCACCACCTCGCACATGGCGTCATCAAACGCGGTGCGGTTGCTCGACGGAACAGGGGTTGCCGGGTCAATACCGAGCTCACGGTAATAGGGCGCGAGGCATTCGCGCCACCGCGCCTCCCGCTCGTTGCTGAGCGTGGGGGGCACGTGACAGAAGAAATTGATGTTCACGGGCTTCGTTGTGTTGGCCCGGATGCGGCTCATTTGCTCGCGCGCCTGCTCCGCGTTGAGCATGGCGCACGGGAGCGAGCCGAGCGCCCCGGCTTCGGCCGCTTCCACCGCGAGCTCCCAGTCTACCGCCCCCGCCATGGGGGCCAGCACCATGGGAAGCTCGATGCCGAAAAGCTCGATCAGTCTGCGATTGGGCCACATCGATACAAACTATCCACAGCGCGTTCTGCTCCCGTTCACAAAGGCGTCAGCAGCATGGCGCCGTCATGGCTCAGTCATGATAGCGTGCAAACAACCCGGGCGGGGAGCACGGAATGGAACACCTGATTTTCGTCTGCCCGAATACCGGCCGAGAGGTCGACAGCGGCGTTGAAACCGAGATCGGGACGCTCCTGCGCATCCGACAAGAGAACGTGCGCGCGCTCTGTCCGGCCTGCGGTGAAGTGCACGAGTGGCCGGTGCGCGATGCTTCACTCGTGAAGGCCGCATAAGACACAAAGCTCGGCTGACACTTGGTGCGGCGCAACCAATTCGCGCCACCGCGTCTAACTACCTGAAGCAACAATAAAACTCTGCATTTAGAGCCATGATAATTTTGCATGGCTGGAACAATCCTACGTGCCTTTTGCACTGCACAATCGCCGTTATGTATGGGCTGCATAGCTTCCTGGTTCGAGAAAGGAAAAGAACATGCTCGTTGCAATCCTCAACGCGTTGCGCTCCTGGCGGCGCTACAATCAGAGCCTGCGGGAACTTTCGCGGCTCAATGACCGCGAGCTTGCCGACATCGGCCTGACCCGCGGCGACGTCGCCCGCATTGCCTGGGAAGACGCCCAGCGCGGCTGACCACTGCCGCAGACGCAATGAAAACGCGCGATGAAAACGCCCGCTTCGCGCGGGCATTTTCATTTCTCGGCGTCTGTTTTGTCAGGCCATTGCCCGCCCCGCCCATGCCTTCTAGCTTGCATACATGGCCCAGTCCTCGTCACCGGTGCATATTATCGGCGGCGGTCTCGCGGGCTCCGAGGCCGCATGGCAGCTCGCAACGCGGGGCCTGCCGGTTGTGCTGCACGAGATGCGCCCCGTCCGCGCAACCGCGGCTCACAAAACG
>DATCJI010000150.1:0-3500 GCA_036562835.1 Xanthobacteraceae bacterium
ATCCGACAAGAGTCAACGCGCTGGCCAACTCCAGATCCATCGAGTGGTTCGAGCGTAATCTCATTGCGCAAGTGCCCGTGCGGTACGCAGGTGCCTTGCGCCGCGTCTATCCGGGATTCGTGCAGCTTGCGGCATTCATGAGTATGAACATCGACCGGCACCTGAAAGCGCATCGCGAGCTCCACGGGCATCTCGTAAATGGCCAGCATGAGAAGGCGCATGCGACCAAGGCGTTTTATGACGAATATTTCGCGGTGCTCGATTTGACTGCAGAATTCTATCTGGAAACCGCGCGATTGATCTTCCAGCAGCATGCGCTGGCTACCGGCGAGCTGAAATGGCGGGGCGAACGGGTCGAGCCTCGCGCCATCAGGCGGAGCATGCTGCTTACGGTTGAAGGCGAACGCGACGATATTTGCTCCGTCGGGCAGACCGCCGCGGCGCATGACCTGTGCTCGGGTTTGCGGCCGTATCTGCGCCGGCATCACATGCAGGCCGGCGTCGGACACTACGGGGTGTTCAGCGGCACCCGCTGGACCACCCAGATCTATCCGCTGGTAAAGAACGTGATCCTGGCGAGCGAACAGTTCGCTAATTCACGCCAGCCGCCTTCAGGATCGCCTCGGTATCGGTCAGCCAAACCGTATCGTCTTTCTTGAGCTCCGAAAGCACGCGACGCATGGATGCCGCTCCGTCGGGGGTGCCGAAGACGAAAGGATGCAGCCCGATGACGACGGTCGTAGCCTCGCGCGCCGGATTTGCGCGCGCCTCTCGCGCCAACTCCACTACGTAATCCAGCCAGAGACTCTCGATCTCACTGGGTGACTTCATGCGTGCAAGAAACTGACCCATGTCGACGGTTATCGTCGGATAGGGCAGCAGTGTCAGCACGCCATTCGGGGTCTGCAAGCGCGAAATCGTATCCGAGTCCATCTGGTCGAGGCTGTAGCTCAATCCCTCGCTGGCGATGGCCTGCATCGTATCGGCATTGTGATAGACGCTTGGACTCGACCAGCCGGTCGGCCGTACGCCCGTGCTCTTGGCAATCAGATCAAGCGTCCGTCGAATGTAGGCTCTCTGCTCGGTGAGCCCGCGGCCGAGCGGCAGGATGTCATTACTGTTATTCATCCCGTGTGCGATGATCGGCGCTTTGGGCTGCGTGTCGCGGAATTGTTTCCACACTGCCGGATGCGCGTCCGGAAAGGCGGCGTTCAGCACCACGCTGAGCGGGACATCCAATTCCCTGAACAGGCGGCCGAGTCGCGGGTTCCCGGCACTTATCGCGTACTGGCGAAACGACTCGTTCACCAGATCCGGGTTGCGGCTTGCGAGATCGGGACGCAGGATCGGTCCCTGCCCGAAACCAAACACCTCGACGAAAAGCGCAAAGCTCACCGCGACCTTCTTGCCGCCCGGCCAGGCGGACACATGCACTTCCCGGCGCGGGAACTTGGTGAGCCAATCGGGAGTGTCTTGCGCGAGCACAGATGCCGAGAAAACGAACATTGCGGACCAGAGTGCGAGCGCCGCAACCAAACTTTGCTTCCAGGCTTTGCATCGCATCATTCGCAATCCTCCTTGCCGCGCGCGCAGATGGGGACAGTTTGTCGCGGATATTGTCTTTTAAGCCTTTCGCGCGCAAATCTTGCCGTCCTGCTCCCGGAGGTTGCCATGCGAAGCCACTTGCTTGCCAAACGCGGTGCACACGCTGCTCTCATATCCATCGTCCTCGTCGGTGCTGGCGTACCCGCAGAGGCGCAGCAGCTGCCATCCTACATGGCCCCCATTTCGGGCCAGACGCAATTGAGTCCGGCCGAGGTCGCGACCAAAAACGTCCTTGCGCTGAATTCGATGATGTTC
Source organism: Xanthobacteraceae bacterium (assembly GCA_036562835.1). GTDB lineage: Bacteria > Pseudomonadota > Alphaproteobacteria > Rhizobiales > Xanthobacteraceae > VAZQ01. Next base: position 1,861 of record DATCJI010000150.1, read on the forward strand.
GAACTATATGGGGACAGCGCACAGATCTTTCAGAAGAACTTCCTGAGCAAGCACCCGGTCATCCTCGGCCTGTTCTCGGGCGCGGGCGGACGGTTTGTTCTGTATCGGCCCGGCATGGCTCCGCTCGAGGCGCCGCAGGTCCCCATGACCTATCAGATGTTGAAATCCGTGGGGCACAGCACCATGGCGGTCGGCGAGGTGGCGGCGCCATACGTGGACAACCCCGGCAATCAGAGCTGGCGCGCTCCGATGCTGGCCTACCGCAGCCGCATGCAGTCGGCGCTGGATGGCCTCGACCAGACGCCGCTTCCGCCGGAGTGGCGCGACAACAGCCGCACCATCCTGCAGAAGAACATCGCCTTCATGGACGATTGCGCTGCTAAGGGCGTGATCGCTTTCGCTGCGCTGGAAAAATTCGGCAAGGAGCAGGCTCCGTTCCTGGCGCGCAACATCGGATGGGCGGCGCAGACTCAGGTCAATCACTGGATGAGCGTGATCGGGGACTGGAAGAACATGCTCGGCAGCGATTGGGACAAGACCTACGCGGCGAGCAACACCATCTATGTGGCGCGGCAGAATAACATCCTGTTCAGCGTGCTTGCGCAGTACTTCGGGCCAGAGGCCATCAACAGCCGCCTGATGCTGATCGAGACCATCTCGTTTACGACCACGCCAGAGGAAATGCTCGAGTCTTTGACCCGCATTGTTGCGGATCGCTCGGTCGGTGCCCTGTTTTTCGGCAATTATTACCTGATGGACTATGAGCTGATGGGCGGCGATGCGCGTGCCGCGATTACTGCGGCGGCCGAGAAACGCGGCATGAAGCCGTTCCTGCCTCCGGCCGTGGCGTTCGGGTCGAAGCAGTGGCCCACATTGATTACGCCGGGTCCGGGTCCTGCCTCGCTCAGCGATCTGAAGCCGCCATGAGCGAGAACGGCAGGCCGCGTGAGCGTTAGCGACATGCGGGGCAGAAGACCCCCGATGTGGCTTCGCTCATCGGGGTTAAGCGCACACTATGGACACACGGCCCCGGTTTTCACCCAGGCCTCGGCGAGGGCCCCCGCTTTTTTCTGCGTGCCTCGCGCAGGTTGACGACCAAATCCCGGCGCCCACGCCCACCCCACGAGCGTGTCCTCGCCGATGTGATGCACCACATCGTCGAGTGACCGGCCGCCGTTACGAGCGGGTTCCTTGATCTGCTCACAAATCTCGCCGAGCGTCTTGTTTTGCCATGCCATCTCGCGGGGTGCGAGATGCCACTCCGGGTGGCCCGGCACGCGCGCGGGATCGAAGTTCGCCTGCTGGTGACACATCGAGCAATGCATGGCCGGGAGGCCATGTCCGTCCGTGCCACGCTCGACCGGCGGCTGGTGCGAGCGGCTGATCTCACCCTGCAGGGGCCGATCGCCCGCTGGATGACAATTCACACATCGCGGGTGCGTCAACACCTTCCCCAATTCGGTGAACAGCGCAGCCGATCGCGCCGCAGTATCGGAAATCGCGACGAAGCTTTGCGGATCGGCAAGCTCGTTCGCGTGGCCGGCAGAGAGCGCCAAGTTCGCGAGAATGCCTATAAAAAAAGAAAGCCGCATTTGTTTGCTCGAGCCGTAAAGCTTTTCTTCGAATCGCTATCCTACTCT
>DATCJI010000166.1:0-6589 GCA_036562835.1 Xanthobacteraceae bacterium
ACGATCACGCTACCGAGCTCCTTGGCGAACTCGGCGCGCTCGTACATGTCCTCCATGGTGCCGGCGGTGACGTTGAGATAGTGACCTTTGACCTCGCCGGTGGCGGCACTCGCGCGGTTGACCGCTTCCATGCAGTAGAGATAGCGGTCGCGCCAGTGCATGAACGGCTGCGAGTTGATGTTCTCGTCGTCCTTCACGAAATCGAGGCCGCCCTTCAAGGCTTCATAGACGACGCGCCCATAATTGCGGCCGGACAGGCCGAGCTTGGGCTTGGTTGTCGCGCCGAGCAGCGGCCTGCCGAACTTGTCGAGCCTTTCACGCTCGACGACCACGCCGGTCGCCGGGCCCTGGAACGTCTTCAGATACGCGACCGGGATCCGCATGTCCTCGAGCCGCAGCGCCTTGATTGCTTTAAAACCGAACACGTTGCCGATGATCGACGCGGTCAGGTTCGCAATCGAGCCGGGCTCGAACAGGTCGAGATCGTAGGCAATATAGGAGAAATACTGCTGCGGCGTAGGCGTGCCCGGTCCAGTGTTCGGCACCGGGTCGACCCGATAGGCCTTCGCGCGGTACAGCTCGCAGGCGGTGAGCCGATCGGTCCATACCACGGTCCAGGTTGCGGTCGACGATTCGCCGGCCACTGCGGCCGCCGCTTCCTCCGGGTCGACGCCGTCCTGCGGGGTGATACGAAAGAGCACGAGAACGTCTGTTTCCTTCGGCTCGTAGTCCGGTTGCCAGTAGCCCATCTGCTTGTATTGAATGACGCCGGCGCGGTAGCGGTCCTTGGTCGACAGGCTCCTCAATGCTGCGGTGGCCATCGGAAGAACTCCTTGTTGATCCCGCCTTCCACATAGCGCAATTCATTATATAAGACTACTTAAATGATTTTATGTCTTCAATAAGGGAATCGAAACGTGTCCCTGCAGCGGGCGACGCTTCGGCAACTGCGCATCTTCGAGGCCGCGGCAAGGCACCTCCATTTCGGCCGCGCGGCAGCCGAGCTGCACCTCTCCCAGCCGGCGGTGTCGATCCAGCTCAAGCAGCTCGAGCGGGATGTTCAACTGCCGCTGTTCGAGCAAATGGGCCGGCGAATGAATTTGACCCGCGCCGGCGCCGAGCTTGCCGCGCATGCACGCGCGGTACTGGCAAGGCTGCGCGAGGCCGACGATGCGATCGCTGGATTAAAGGGCGTATCCGCCGGCGAGCTTCATATCGCCGCCACCACGACCGCAGTGTACTTCGTGCCTCGCCTGCTGGCGACCTTCAGGCGCGACCGCCCAGGACTCAAAGTGCGCCTAAGCGTGAAGAATCGCGAGCTGGTGGTGCGAGACCTCACGGAGAACACGATCGATCTTGCTGTTATGGGGACTGCTCCGCCCGACCTTGACGCCAGATCGATCGCATTCGCGAAGAACCCCCTTTCGATCATCGCGGCACCCGATCATCCGCTCGCGCGCAACCGTCGTGTTCATCTGGCGCAGCTTGCCGAGGAGACATTTCTCATCCGCGAGGGGGGGTCTGGCACACGCACCGCCATGGAGCGTGCGTTTGCGGCGCACAGGTTTGGGCCCCGGGAAACTGTTGAAATGGGATCCAACGAGACGATCAAACAGGCGGTAATGGTCGGCATGGGCGTGAGCTTTCTCTCGTTGCACACGGCCGCGCTCGAGCTTGCGACAGGAGAGCTTGCAGTTCTGAAGGTGGATGGAATGCCGGTCATGCGTGACTGGTGTGTCATCCATCGAGAACGCAAGTGGCTCTCGCCTGCCGCGGCAGCGTTCAAGGACTATCTGGTAATGGAAGGAGTGAAGCTCATCGATCGAGCGATGCGCCGCGGCGCATTCGTGAGGAAAGCGTCATAGGACTGCGCAAAAGCCGAGCGCGATCCCTTGTTTCGCCGCGTCGCAGTACCACATAGGCGCGGCAATCTTCGAGCCAGGCGCCCGAAACTGCAAACTTAGCTCGGCGCAGGCGCCCGAAACTGCAAACTAGCTCGGCGCCTGGCGCAGCTCTTTTCACACGATTGCCGGTTGCGCGTCGCCGTCTTTTTTCTTTATCTTCGGGGACGGAGACGATTATGCGACTCACTCTTCATACTGATTTTGCGCTGCGCGTCCTCATCCACGTCGCGCTTAACAAGGATAAGCTGACGACGATCAACGATATCGCGCAGAGTTTTGGAATCTCGAAGCCGCACTTGATGAAGGTGGTCAGCTATCTCAGTCAAAAACGATATCTCTACACAACGCGCGGTCGTAACGGCGGAATCCGGCTGATGCGCGAGCCGCGCCTCATCAATATCGGCCAAGTGGTGCGCGACACAGAGGATGAGCTGGATGTTATCGGCTGTCTCCAGCGCAGGGGCTATTGCTGCATTCAGCGCGTGTGCGTGCTCCGGGGCGCTCTACACGACGCAACCCAGGCATTTTTAGCGGTCCTGGATAGCTATACTTTGGATGATTTGATCAAGCCGCGAAAAGAGTTGTTATCGCTCCTGTTCGATCACGGCGCGCCTCACCGCCAAGCTAAGTCAGATGGGCAATGCGCTTCATCGTGAGCTGACGCGTTCGCCCTCGATGCAAAAGGGTTTCGCGCAAGGCCCCATTCCCTTGATGGTCTTACCTTGACCTAGTCTAAGTAGGCAGAACGCCTCCGGGTGATCGAATCAGTCGCGCCCTTTGCTGCCGAACCTCCGACCGCCCCAACCCCGAGTTCCTCAAAGATCACATTCCCGGCGTGAGACACCGTGGCATTACACCATAAGCACTGTTGCACCATAAACATCTATTCGATATGCATATCTTCGCTTGCGGCCCTCAGCGCGGGGAGCGACTCAGCAATGAACTCATTTCGGCTCAACAAGATTCTCGGCACTATCCTGGGAACCTTATTGGTTTTGCAGACGATACGCATTGTCGACGGCGCCTTCGCCCCTGCCAAAATAGCCGAACCAGCCCCGGTAAAGGAGGAACCAGCGGCCGCTAAGGTGCAACCGATCGAGCCCCTGCTTGCCAGCGCGTCCGCCGAACGGGGCGCGGAGAGCGCCAAGCCATGCGGAATTTGCCATAACTTCCAAGAAGGCCAAGGCCCCAAGATCGGCCCGGACCTTTATGGCGTCGTCGGCCGACCTGTCGCATCCATGCCCGGCTTCAACTATTCGCCTGCCCTGAAGGCCAAGGGGGGCACCTGGACCTTTTCGGAGCTCAACAAATGGCTGGCAAATCCCCGTGCTGACGTTCCCGGCACGACGATGACGTTTCCCGGCGTGCCAAACGAGAACCGACGCGCGGAAGTGATCGTGTATCTCAATACGCTCTCCCACAACCCGTTACCGCTACCGCAGGCCACAAGCGGGAAGTGAGGGGCGACACGACCCCATCGTGAATTGCGCAGAGTCTTAGCACGCGCGGGTAGGCGGCGAACTGCAACGTTTTGAAGAAGGCTGGCCCGCCGAGCCAAGGGCCAAAAAAACCGCACCACCGGTAAGGGCGGCTCGCTCATTTATCCTGCCAGCGTCCAGTCTCCCGGTCGGTTCTTATGTAAACGGTGCGCGCGTCGGTACGCGGCAGTGAAACCCGCCACGTGGAGCCCTGATCGAACGCGCGAAATCGGGGAGGCGCCACCCCAGGACATCGCTTGCGCCCTTCCACCGCGCTTCGCGCGATCCCCCTTGCATGATTGTAATGCCGAATCAGCGCAAGCTGAAAGGTGCGTTGGGATCGATGGCCATTCGACCCCGACGCGGATGGCCGGGACCGCTCCCCCGCTGCGCGCTTCGCGTTCCCGCAGGGGAGGATAGCGCGGGGAGTCAGTGTGCGGCGTGGGCGGCGCCCTCGGGGCCGGCGCCCCACACGTAGATGCAGGCGAACAGAAACAGCCACACCACGTCGACGAAATGCCAGTACCAGGCGGCAAACTCGAAGCCGAGATGCTGGGTGGGCGTGAAATGGCCGAGATAGACGCGGATGAGGCAGACGATCAGGAAGGTCGTGCCGATGATCACGTGGGCGCCGTGAAATCCCGTCGCCATGAAGAAGGTGGCGCCATAGATGTTGCCGCTGAAATTGAACCCCGCATGCATGTACTCCCACGCCTGCACGCTGGTGAAGGCGAGCCCGAGCGCGATGGTGAGGATGAGCCCCCATTTCACTGCCTCGCGGTGATTCTCGAGCAGCGCATGGTGCGCCCAGGTCACCGTGGTGCCGGAGGTGAGCAGGATCAGCGTATTGAGGAGCGGCAGGTGCCAGGGATCAAAGGTGGCGGTGCCCTTGGGCGGCCACACGCCGCCGAACAGCTGCTCGCGCGTGATCTGCTTCATCTCGTGGGGAAACAGCGCCGCGTCGAAATAGGCCCAGAACCAGGCGACGAAGAACATCACCTCGGAGGCAATGAACAGGATCATCCCGTAGCGGTGAGAGATTTGTACGACGCGCGTGTGATATCCCTCGTAGGTCGCCTCGCGCGCCACGTCGGTCCACCAGCCGAGCATCATGTAAAGAACGCCGATCACGCCGGCGCCGAAGATAAAGGGCGCCGCGGCATACATGTGGTGCATCCAGCCGATCGCGCCCACCGCGGTGACGAACAGCGAAATCGAGCCGACGATCGGCCAGGGGCTGGGAGCGACCAGGTGGTAGTCGTGATGGGGCTCGGCGTGCGCGGCGTTAGCCATTCAGGTGTCTCCTAGTTTGCGTCCGTAGCTCGGATGGAGCGAACCGAAATCCGAGGACAATCCCGGATTTCGCGCGCGATCCATCTCTCGCGCATTACGAAAGTGCGCGGTCGAACAACAGTGCTGCAAAGAGCGTGAACAGATAGAGTATCGAAAATCCAAAGAGGCGCGTGGCTGCGGAGCGCTCACCCGGTCTCATCAGTACGCGCAACGAAAGGACAATCATCGCCGCGCCTGCGGCGAGCGCGACGACACCATAGAGGACGTTGCTGTATCCAAGAAGCCACGGTGCAAGAGCAACCGGCGCGAGCACCAAGGAGTAGGCCACGATATGCCGGCGCGTCGCCTCGGCTCCAGCGACGACCGGCAGCATGGGAATACGGGCACGCGCATAGTCGTCAACGCGTGTGAGGGCGAGTGCCCAGAAATGCGGCGGCGTCCACAGAAACACGATGAGGAACATGAGCCAAGGCTCGAGCGTCGCGCCGCCGGTCACTGCCGACCAGCCGATCACCGGTGGCAGCGCGCCCGCCGCGCCGCCGATCACGATGTTCTGCGGGGTGGTGCGCTTCAGCCACATCGTATAGATCACGACGTAGAAGAAAATCGTGAACGCGAGGAGCGCGGCGGCGAACCAGTTCACGAGCAGGCCGAGCACGCATATGGAGAATCCCGCAAGGGTCATGCCAAATGCGAATGCCTCGCCGGGCCGAATCCGGCCCCGCGGTACGGGGCGCGCCCGCGTGCGCTTCATCAGCGCGTCCACGTCCGCGTCGAACCACATGTTGAGCGCACCGGCAGCACCGGCGCCCACAGAGATGCACAAAAGTGCGGTGAATGCGAGCACCGGATGGATGTGTCCGGGCGCAAGCGCCATTCCGACGAAGGCGGTGAACACGACGAGCGACATCACGCGCGGCTTCATTAGCGCGAGGTAATCGCGCGCATCCGCAATACTCGGCTCGATCGCTGCACTCGGAACTGCTACTGCTTCGCTCGTCCCCGACATAGTTGACCTACTACATGGGCCGTTGTGATCGGCTCATTGCCGCGCAAGCGGGAATTCACAAGAACAGTACTTGGTCCCCGTTTTCGCAGGGACGAGCGGATGAATGGTCATCAGCGGACCAGTGGGAGCTCGTTGTACTGGTGGAAGGGCGGCGGCGAGGGCAGCGTCCATTCCAGCGTCGTCGCGCCCGGGCCCCAGGGATTGGCGGCGGCGTGCTGCCGGCGCGTGAAGGCCTGCGCCACGCCATAGAAAAAGACGAGTGTGCCGAAGCCCGAGATGTAGGCGCCGATGGAGGAGATGAAATTCCAGTCGGCGAATGCGTCCGGATAATCCGGAATGCGCCGCGGCATGCCCGCAAGCCCGAGGAAATGCTGCGGGAAGAACACGATGTTGACGCCGATGAAGGTAAGCCAGAAATGCAGCTTGCCGATCGGCTCCGAATACATGTAGCCGGTCATCTTCGGGAACCAGTAATACCAGCCGGCAAAGATCGTAAACACCGCGCCGAGCGAAAGCACATAGTGGAAATGCGCCACCACGTAATACGTGTCCTGCAGCGAACGATCGAGGCCCGCATTGGCGAGCACCACGCCGGTCACGCCACCCACGGTAAAAAGAAAGATGAAGCCGATCGCCCACAGCATGGGTGTCTTGAACTCGAGCGAGCCACCCCACATGGTTGCGATCCATGAGAAGATCTTCACTCCCGTGGGCACCGCGATCACCATGGTGGCGACGATGAAATACGCCTGCACGGCCGTGGACATGCCGACCGTGTACATGTGATGCGCCCACACGACGAAGCCGATGCCGCCGATCGCCACCATCGCGTAGGCCATGCCGAGATAGCCAAACACCGGCTTTTTCGAGAACGTCGCCACGATCTGGCTGACCATGCCGAAGCC
>DATCJI010000184.1:0-3746 GCA_036562835.1 Xanthobacteraceae bacterium
AAAGTGTTCAAAGCTGCATGAGTTTGGATCATCGGATAGCAACCATAGCCCGGATGGAGCGCAGCGCAATCCGAGATTCGCGCGCGGACATTCCGCCCCGGATTTCGCTTCGCTCAATCCGGGCTACGGCTTTGCTATGGCTTTGCGTTTATGATCGCGGGGCGGGCACGATGCGGATGTACGGCTTCGGCGCCTTCCAGCCCTGCGGATACTGCTTCTTCGCTTCCTCGTCGCTCACCGAGCCGGCAATGATCACGTCCTCGCCCTGTTTCCAGTTCACGGGCGTTGCGACCTTGTGCTTGGCGGTGAGCTGGAGCGAATCAATCACCCGCAGCACCTCGTCGAAATTGCGCCCGGTCGTCATCGGGTAAACGAGGATGAGCTTGATCTTCTTATCGGGGCCGATCACGAAAACGTTGCGTACCGTCTGATTGTCGGCGGGCGTGCGCTTGGCCGGATCGCCGGAAACCGCCGCGGGAAGCATGCCGTAGAGCTTCGAGACGTTGAAATCGCTGTCCGCGATCATCGGGTAGTTGGGCGCAAAGCCCTGCGTTTCCTTGATGTCGTTTGCCCAGTCGTTGTGCTTGTCCACCGGGTCCACGGAGAGGCCGATAATCTTCACGCCGCGTTTGTCGAATTCCGGCTTGATTTTGGCCATGTAGCCGAGCTCGGTGGTGCACACCGGCGTGAAGTCCTTGGGATGCGAAAAAAGCACGACCCAGCTGTTTCCGATCCAGTCGTGGAACCGTATGCGGCCCTCCGTCGTCTGCGCCTCGAAATCAGGCGCCGTCTCGTTGATCGCCAGAGCCATTTGCCTCACCTCCGTGCGGATATGTCTTCTGTTGACGGCATTATAGTGCCGCAGCCTCCCTCCTGCCAGAAAGCCAGCCTCGCCGCGGGGCGGCAAAACCTGCATTGCTGCAGGGGTAGAGGGCAGAACATTCGTAGAAATTTACCACGCGCCTTCAGTGTCAATTCATCGTGAGAGCGCGCTTTTCTGGTGAGGTTCCCGGAGTTTGCCCTATCACTGCCGCTCAAGCAGAGCCAAATCGTCACACGCGATTCGAACCTGCACGCTTCCTGGTGCGACTATATGGATTCAGGGAACCTGCGGCGGTCGGTCGCGTTGTGGCCCATCGGGGCGATTCCAAAGCGTACCGGCAGGTGACAGGAGAAGGTCGATGTCGTTTCGACTGGTGACGGCCGGCAAGCTGCAGCTGCTTTTGGCAGCCATTGCGCGCTCGCCCATCGTTGCGCACTTGCGCACGCATTTGCTCTCCCCTTCCGAATGGGCACGCATCCGCAAATCGCCCGAGGTGGATGCCTTCGTGCTTGCCTGGATCGCGAGCCACGTGCGCGAGCGCCGTTCGCGAACTCTGATGTAGAGGGCGCCGTCCCGCCTCCACCTATTTTTTGCAGCATGATCTTTTCCGAAAACCGGTCCCCACTTTTCGGGATCATGCTGTAGTGTTGACTTTTGCGCTTATGCGCCGCAAGCCTGCGCGAGGGGCGAGCGGGGCAGGCGGCTTTGTTCAAGCGCATTCTGATCGCAAACCGAGGCGAGATCGCGTGCCGGATCATCAAAACGGCGCGCCGGCTCGGCATTGAGACGGTCGCGGTCTATTCCGAAGCCGACCAGGACGCGCTGCACGTAGAGATGGCCGATAGTGCCGTCCTGATTGGCCCGCCGCCGACGAGCGAGAGCTATCTTGCCATCGACAAGATCGTTGCAGCCTGCAAAGAGACCGGAGCCGAGGCGGTGCATCCCGGTTACGGCTTCCTTTCCGAGCGCGAAGCATTTGCCAGGGCGCTGGAGGAAGCGCGTATCGTGTTCATTGGACCCAACGTGCGCGCCATTGCGGCCATGGGCGACAAGATCGAGAGCAAGAAGCTCGCCGCCGCCGCAAAGGTCGCGACCGTGCCGGGCCATCTTGGGGTAATCGCCGATCGCGAGGATGCGATACGCGCCGCGGAGATCATCGGCTACCCGGTCATGATCAAGGCGTCCGCCGGCGGGGGCGGCAAGGGCATGCGCATTGCGCACTCGCGTGCGAACGTCGCGAGCGGCTTCGAGCGGGCGCAGTCGGAAGCAAAATCGTCATTCGGCGACGAGCGCGTCTTCATCGAGAAATACATCAGCGAGCCGCGCCACATCGAGATCCAGGTGCTCGGCGACAAGCACGGCAACGTCATTTATCTCGGCGAGCGCGAGTGCTCCATTCAGCGGCGGAATCAGAAGGTGGTTGAGGAGGCGCCGAGCCCGCTTCTCGATGCCGCGACCCGGCGCAAGATGGGCGAGCAGGCCGTCGCGCTCGCCAGGGCCGTTGGTTACGACTCGGCGGGCACCGTCGAATTCGTCGTCACGCAGGACAAGACCTTCTACTTTCTGGAAATGAACACGCGCCTGCAGGTCGAGCACCCGGTGACCGAGCTCGTCACCGGCATCGATCTGGTCGAGCAGATGATCCGTGTCGCGGCCGGCGAGAAGCTCGCGCTCGCGCAAAATCAGATAAAGCTCTCCGGCTGGGCGGTGGAGACGCGCATCTATGCGGAAGATCCCTCACGCAACTTCCTGCCCTCCACCGGGCGACTCGTGCGCTATCGGCCTCCGCTCGAGACGACGATGGACGGCGCGAGCGTGCGCAACGACACTGGCGTCTACGAAGGCGGCGAGATTTCAGTGTTCTACGATCCCATGATCGCCAAGCTCATTACGCACGCGCCTACGCGCGAGCAGGCGATCGCGGCGCAGATCGAAGCCCTCGATGCTTTCAGCATCGAGGGAATTCGCCACAACATTCGTTTTCTTTCCGCGCTCATGCAGCATGAACGTTGGCGCGCGGGGAGGCTTTCCACCTCGTTTCTTGCCGAAGAATTCCCGCAGGGCTTTCATTCGCTCGAGCCTTCTGCCGAGACCGCGCGCGTGCTCGCGGCGGTCGCGGCCACCGTGGACAGCGTGCTTGGCGAAAGGAAGCGCCGCATTTCCGGCCAGCAGGCGGGCGCTTCGGTCACGCGCGAGCGGCAGCGCGTCGTGCGCCTGGACGAGCGTGACATCAAGCTTGAAATCGTAAGGACGGATGCGCCTGTACGAGCGGCTTTGAAACCCGCGCCTGGGTCCTCGTGTGGCGCACTGGGATTCGAGGTGCATTTTCTGGAGGCGCCGGGCGGCACGCATGTCCTGGTCTCCACCTGGAAGCCGGGCGACCTCGCCTGGTGGGGCAGCATCGATGGCCGTCCCATCTGCGTGCAGGTGCGCGCGATCCCCAACGGCTTTGAGCTGTCGCATCATGGGGTCGAGACGCGCGCCTATGTGTTTACCGAGCGCGAAGCGGCCGCTGCTCGCTTGATGCCGGCCAAGCGCGTGGTGGACTCGGGCAAGTCGGTGCGTTCGCCTATGCCGGGCCTGGTCGCCTCGATTGCGGTGGCGGAAGGGCAGGAGGTCAAGGCCGGCGAGCCGGTTGCGGTGGTCGAGGCGATGAAGATGGAGAACGTGCTGCGCGCGGAGCGCGACGGCCGCGTGAAGAAGGTGCACGTGCGCAAAGGAGACAGCGTTCCGGTCGACGCTGTGATTCTGGAGTTTGAATCGGATGACAGATGACAGATGACAGATGACAGATCTCGGAGGCGCCGTTCTTCTCCTCTGTCCTCCGACCTCTGACATCTGTGATCCGAGCTCTGGAACCCGCTCGCGGGTTCCTCGGTCGTCCCATGCAGGACGAACAAGGAGCCCCCCATGCCGACGCAAA
>DATCJI010000210.1:0-8886 GCA_036562835.1 Xanthobacteraceae bacterium
TGCGGTGACCGCCATTCGGTTGCCTATCGTCGCCGTGTCATTGCCGGGCTTGACCCGGCAATCCATCCGCTTCGTTCATACTCTTGCGCAGAAGATGGATGCCCGGGTCAAGCCCGGGCATGACGGCGAAAGATTACGTGCCGTGGATCCTCCTGAACTCGCCGTCGGCCCATTTCACCGCTTCTTCCGCCGGCATGCCCTGCACCGCCTTCGCGTACATGTCGGTGATCAGGTATTTGCTCACGCCTTCCGCCGCCTTACGATCAGCGGGACCCGCGTATCCGGGGAACCGGCCCGCGCGCGCCGCCGAACGGAAGGGCAGCATCACCGGGTCCTTTTGCCAGAGCGGATCGCTTTCCCATATTGTGGTCGACCCGACCGAGTAACCCTGCTGGGAGTTGAACCATTTCTGATAGATCTCCTTTGACGTCATCCAGCGCAGGAAGTCCTTGGCGGGTTTCTGGTTCTTGGAATACCCCATCAGCATGTTCGTAAATGGAAGGTGATAGCCGAACTGGCCGGCCGCGCCCCGAGGCAGAGGCGAGTGGGCCATATCCTGAAACATCGGCTTGCCCTTCTCGTCGAGATAGGTATCGGGCTTCTGCTTGGCCAAAAGATAGATCGAGGCGCCGTTCAGGGTGGCGCTGATGGTGCCGGACAAGAACGCACGATTGTTGTTGGTATCGTCCCAGGCAAGCCCGCCTTCATCATGCGCCTCCTTCCAGAAGTCGGTCATGAACTTCACGGAGTCGACGGATTCCTTTGCATTGAGCACGACGGTCTTGCCGTCCGCCTCGACTTCCTTTCCGCCCCAGGACCAGAGATATGGATACGTGAAGGTCGGCGCATCGCCGAACGTATGGCCGAGGGTCTGTCCGATCGGCTGGCCGGCGGCTTTGAGCTTCTTGCCGAGCGCACGGTATTCCTCCCAGTTGGCCGGGAAGCTATTGGCGCCTTGCGCGGCAAACCATGACTTGCGGTAAACGATCATGGCCCCGAGCACGCACCAGGGCACGCCCAGCCACCTCTTGCCGTCATTCGCGACCGCCTTCGATTCGTCGTAAAAGCCGCCTTGCGCCTTGCCGATCTCCTCGACGACGTCATCCACTGTGGCCACGCTTTCCGCATAGAGCTGCGGCCAGTTGTTCAGGGCGCAAATAATGTCGGGACCGGAGCCGGACTGGATCGCCGAGGTGGTGCGCGCCTGCAGGTCGTTGCCGTTGATGGTCTCGACATTGAGCTTGATGCCGAGCGCCTTGCCGGCTTCGGCCGTGATGTCCTTTTTCAGCACCTCATCGGATGCGGGAACAAAGTCGTTCCAGCGGAGCCAGTGCACGGTCGTGCCCTGGGCGAAGGCAGGCGCCCGCCCGGCGGCGAGAATTCCGGCAATTCCGCCGGTTTTCGCCGCAAGCGCCCCGGCGCCGGAAAGCTGCAGCAGCTTGCGTCGATGAATGCGAGCCATGGTCATCCTCCCTTCAGGTGACGCTGTCTTTATTTCTTGGTGATCGGGAACGGTAGCACATTCCATGTACGAAAAAAGACCTTTGCGCCTCGTCTTTGCACCATTCGACCGACGCAGCGGTCGCATCGGTGGAGACTTCGAAAACGAGTGAACAGGAATAATACTGGCGTGAACGTGCACGGCCGTTTCCTGTGGTACGAGCTGATGACGACGGACATGGAGGGCGCGAAAGCGTTCTACACCGACGTCGTCGGCTGGGGCATGCAGGATGCCTCACCTGACACGCGCTATGTTCTGTTTACGGCCGAAGGAGTCCCGGTCAGCGGCCTTTCTGCACTGCCGCCTGAAGCGATACAGGCGGGGTTCAGGCCGGGCTGGCTCGGCTATGTCGGCGTGGACGATGTCGACGTTAGCGCCGAGCGCATGCAGGAGCTCGGCGGCGCCATTCACGTGCCGCCGAAGGAAATTCCGAACGTGAGCCGATTTGCGATTGGCGTCGATCCGCAAATGGCAACCATTGGGGTGCTGAAATGGCTCAGACCTGATGAGCTCCCGGACCTCGAAGGCCCGGGACGCGCCGGCTGGCACGAGCTGCTTGCGGCCGATCCGGCAACGGCCTGGCAATTCTATCGCGCGCTGTTCGGGTGGCGCAAGGATGCAGCCGACGTGAGTGCAGCGGGCGAATACCAGTTGTTCTCTGTCGGAGGCGTGACAATGGGCGGCATGTTCAGCAAACCGGACGTCGTGCCCGTTCCCTTCTGGCTCTATTACTTTAACGTGGCCGACATTGACGCAGTCGCGAAACGCGTCAGCGCCGGTGGCGGCAAAATCCTTACAGGTCCCCTCGAAGTGCCCGGCAGCCGGTGGATCCTGCAGTGCACAGATCCGCAAGGTGCCATGTTCGCGCTCCTCGGAAAGCGCAGCCATACCGGCGTTGGTTATTTCGAGCGCATGCCCCGTTCAGGCAAACGGTAAGGCCTCATGGTCACGCGCGGCCTCCTAGCGCCTGTCGCCGGACTTCTTTATTGAATCGATGAGGTGATCGATTGAGACCCTTTCCGCATTCGCTCGAAACGCCGGCCCAACGCTATGCGCGCGGGATTGCGCTGCGGAAAAGGACCCCGCGGGAAAAGCACGCTGACCTGCGCGGGCCTGCCGAGCGCGACGCGGTGGGCATTCTCGCGGCGACTGATCGCACGCGCATCCCCGAGCTGGTGCCGGCTCGTTACCAGCGCATGCTCGCGAGCCCATTCGCATTTCTGCGCGGAGCGGCCGCCGTGATGGCCGCGGACCTCGCGCATCAAGCGCGCGCCGGGATTCCCGTGCAGGCCTGCGGCGACTGTCATCTGATGAATTTCGGCGCGTTCGCAACGCCGGAAGATCACATTATTTTCGACATCAACGATTTTGATGAGACGCTGCCGGGGGCCGACTTCACGGTCGATCTCAAGCGGCTTGCTGCAAGCGTGGCGGTTGCGGCGCTGGCCGCAGGTCATTCGAAAAAGCAGGCCCAGGCGATCGCTGCCGCCGCTGCGGACTCCTACCGCAGCAAGATGCATGCGCTCGCCGCACTCTCGCCGATGCAAATCTGGCATGACAGGATCGACCTTGCGCGGGAAATCGATCGCATCGGAGACCGCGCCTTGCGCGGTCGCCTGCACGCGCTTGTTACCCGCATGGCCGGAAGAACCGAACAGGACGACAATTTTCCGCACCTCGTGAAAGGAAAAACGGCGAAGATCCAGGACCGGCCACCGTTCATCTATCACTTTGGCAAGGCCGACGCGCGGCATCGTGTGGACGCAGAGGGCGTGTTTTCCGGTTATGAGAAATGCCTGGCGCCGGAGCGCCTCGCGCTGTTGAGGCGCTACGGGCTTAAGGATGTCGCCTTCAAGGTCGTCGGCGTAGGCAGCGTCGGTACCTTCTGCGCCATCGGGCTGTTCATGAGCGGCGACGGCGCGCCGCTATTCCTGCAAATCAAGGAAGCCGAAGCATCGGTGCTCGAGCGTCTTGCACCGCATTTCAAAGGACATCCGGGAGAGCGCGTGGTCGAGGGGCAGCGCATGATGCAGGCCGCGAGCGATGTTTTCCTGGGTTGGACTGACGACCGCAAGTCGCGCCGGCATTTCTACGTGCGCCAGCTCAAGAACCGGCATCTGGGATCGGTGGCCGAGCTTGGCGAGCAGCGGGCGCTAATCAATTACGCGCGGCTGTGCGGCCGCACACTCGCGCGCGCCCACGCCCGCTCCGCGGACCCAGCGATGATCGCCGGCTACATGGGCAAAGGCGACGCCATGGACGATGCGCTCGCCTCATTTGCGATGGCGTATGCCAAACGCACCAATCGCGATTACGATCGGCTCAAGCAGGCAAAAGGGAAGCTGCTGAAAAGCGAAAAGAGCAAACAGCGGACAGCAGATCGAGTGCGCGAGGCGCGCTGATCAGAACCGGAAGAAGGGGAAGATCTGCTGCAGCGAGGGCATCGAGCGGAAGCCGTCTCTCGGTGCGCGGCGCTGGATGGGTTTTTGCTCGCCCGCATTGGCAGCTTGCTGGCCCGATCCGGATGTGCCGCTTACAGCTGAGGGGAGCGATGGCGTCCCCGGCGGAGGGGGAGGCGTAGGCTCGAGCTTCGACTCATCGATCTCAATACCGGCACGCGGCCAGCTGAAATCGTCGGCGCGTCCACGCGGCGGCGGCACCGACTCACCCTTGTTCAAAACGCGCGTGGCGGTGGCGTCGCCTCCGCCAGTACGCGCTGCCGGGCGGCCACCTCCCAAAAGCTGATCTTCGGATTGCACGTTGGTGACCGTCAGCGGCAGGACGGGACCGACGGACGGGCGCTGTGAGGAACTGCCCGGCTGCGCTGGCGTAGTTGGCTTCGCGCCCGGCTTCTCAGGCTCGGTCGGAACCGGCAGTGCGACCGGGACCGGCGTGTTCACCAGATAACGCTGAATTTCCTTATCCACGTAATGGGCCAGCTTGCGGGCGCCGAACTTCGTGAAATAGATGCCGTCGCCGGTGCGCAGGCGCCGTATCTGTCCCTCGTAGTCGGGGCCTTGCGGCGAGAATCGGCCGCCCTCGTCCACAAACCCGTCCCACACGTCCACATAGGTGATGCCCGCCTTCTCGGCGCGGCTGCGATAGAGCTCGTTCAGATAGACGGAGTCGGCAGTGGGCTTGGTGTTCCGCTGCGCGGGCAATCCCACCCAGATCACCAGCACGCCGGCGCTCTTGAGCGCCGAAATTGTTGCATCGATCCGCTTGACGTACGCTGCTTCCCATTTCTCGCTGTGAAATTCCCACGGACCATAGTTCGCAAGACGCGCCTGCTCCGGAGACGTGTTTGCGGGCGCGGGTTCGGGAGCGGTTGCCGGTTCGCGGGCTTGCTGCTCGGCATCAATTGGCGGGGGCGGCGGTTGGGATGCTGCAGGCGGCGGCTGCACCTGGGCCTGCGGGCCGGCCTGCGCAGGAGCACCCGGCTTGGGGCGCACGACTGGCGGCGCTTTTTCGCGGATCGACTGTCGGTCGTTGTTGCCGATCATCATGACTACGAATCTCGGCTTCTCGGCCGCGATAATCTCGCGCACCACCTGGGGCCACTCGATATCGCGGCGCGGGTCGTAATGGATAAGGCCGGAGTCGGTACGGTGCTTCCGCACCACGGCAATTTCCGGTTTTTCCGAATAGGCGTCTTCGAGTCCGTACGCGAGCCAGTCCGCGTTGGCATCCCCCATCACCACGATATTGACCGTGGCCTCGAGCTTTTTCTGAGTGGCGGCGGGCGCGCGCGAGAAATCACCCGAACCTTCCCGCGGCTCCCATCCACCCTCGCGGTCCCGCTCGCGGTAGCGCGGCTCATAATAGCGGGGCTGCGGCGCCCACCAGTCCCTGTAGGGCTCGAACCGGCGCGGGCGGCCCCAGTCCCAGAACTGGGCCTGCGCCGGCACCACCGCAGCAAGCCCCGCAAGGGCGAGAGCCGCGATCACCAGTGCACGGGATATGCGCGAATACCGCATCAACTACCCACCATGACGGCATACGGGCCTGGACAGGCCGGCGAGCCTACCCGGCTAATATCACGCAAAACATGTCAAGTTGAAGATTTCGCGTTGGTTTAGCCCTCCCCCTGCGGCCTGCGGGCCAGAGGCAGACCCCCACGGGCCGCTGCTCTCCAACGCACAAGCGGCGCGCGGAAACCATAGGGCCGCAGAGTGGTTAACGAGCATTATCCAGATCGGCTCTCTCGCGTGCTAAAGTGCGTCGCGCGTGCAAGGGGAACGCGCGGATCATCGTTTTCTGATTTTTCATTGCCCTGGACCGCAGATTTATGAAGCCGATCCGCAAAGCTGTCTTTCCGGTCGCGGGCCTCGGCACCCGCTTTCTGCCCGCGACGAAAGCCATGCCGAAGGAGATGCTGCCGGTTGTCGACCGCCCGCTCATCCAGCACGTCGTCGATGAGGCAAGAGAGGCGGGCATCGAGTACTTCATCTTTGTGACCGGCCGCAACAAGGGCGTCATCGAGGACCATTTCGACCGCCAGTTCGAGCTCGAGCAAACACTGACAGAACGCCACAAAAGCGTGGATCTCGCGCTGCTGGCGCGGGACTTGCCGGGGCCGGGAACCACCAGCTTCACGCGGCAGCAACTCCCTTTGGGGCTCGGACACGCGGTCTGGTGCGCCCGGGATCTCGTGGGCAATGAGCCCTTCGCGCTGCTTCTTCCCGACGTGCTGGTGCAGCACCAGCCCGGCTGCCTCGCGCAAATGCTGCACGCTGCCCGCGACGTAGGGAAAGCAAACATCATCGCGGTCGAGCAGGTTCCTCCCGAGCGCGTGCACATGTACGGCGTGGTGGGCGTCGGCGGGCGCAAGGGCGATCTGTTCTCGCTCACGAACATGGTCGAGAAGCCCTCGCGGGAGACGGCGCCCTCCAACCTGATCATCACCGGGCGCTACGTGCTGCAGCCGGAAATTTTTGACATTCTCGCCGCGGAGAAGCGCGGAAGCGGTGACGAAATCCAGCTCACTGACGCCATGATCGAGCTCGCGAAAACGCAGCCATTCTACGGATTCGAGTTCGCCGGCCGCAGCTTCGACTGCGGCTCTAAGGTGGGATTCCTGACCGCCAATATCAGCTACGCGCTCGAACGGAGCGATCTGAGCGGGGCGCTCCGCGCCGAGCTCAAGTCGCTGCTGGGCGACAGTTAGCCCGTAGGCCTGCATGAGCGCAGCGACATGCGGGGAAGATCCCGGATTTCGCTTCGCTCATCCGGGCTACAGACAACTCACCGCTGCAGGCGCAGGCCCAGCAGCCAGATGCTGGCGACGTAATTCGAGCCGGGAATTGTGGAGTGCTGCCACTCTTGCCGGAATTCGCCACGCAGGTGGAATTCGCGGCTCAACATGTAGGTAAGCGCCGCGGAGGCGATGTAGCGATTGTCCACCTCCAGGGACCCCACATAGACGTCGTGCACGCGCACGAAGGTCGCGGTGCCCAGGAGCCAGCGGGGGAACCAGTGATTGATCTCAAGACCTATGGTGCGCCCGTAAAGGCCGGATTGCCCGGCGAGTGGCGATTCACTGATCGTGGTCAGCGCGAAGAGGCGCGCGCTTGTGAGCGCATCGGCCGTCCATTACAAAGAGCCGTTGACCACAGGGCCGGCGATCTTGGGCAAGGTGGGATCGCGATAGACCTGCTCCAGATATCCCAGCCCCACCTGACCCCGTGAGCTTGCGGGAGAACTCGAAGCTGGTGCCCGCCTGGGCGCTCCAGCCGTCCGAATCCCGCTCCAAACCGAAGCGATCAATGGGCAAATCGTGCACGCGTCTGTTCGCGCTGAACTCGGCAAAGGGAATGACGCCGGGCGTGAGCTCGTAATTGGTGCGCACGGTGCCCGTGTACTGGGTGTAGTTGCGGTCAGCGTTGCTCTCGGTCTCCCCGTCAACAAAGTTCGAATCCTGATACTTGGTGCGATCGACGTCGCCTTTGACGATAACCTCGAACCGATTGAATTTCTGATCAAATCCAACACCGCCGCCCAGGGTGGTGTAGATGGGCAGGCGCGAGAGATCCGCCTGGATGAAGGGGACTGCCGGGCCGGTCCGTCCCGACGATCAGCCGTCCCTGCAGGTTGATCTGGCTGAGGCTTGTCACATCGACGCGATAGTTCATGTTGCCGATGGCACTGGGGGCGGTCCAGCGAATGATAGGTATCGTAGCTCGTAAAGACGCCGCGGAAGTCGGCGTTGAACGCGTGCCGGTCCCAATTGGTGTTGACCAGGAGCGAAGGGGCGTAGATGTCGAACCACGAGCTCGCGTAGGGCCGCACGTGATGCGCGCAGGGTTCGTGTCGTAGCCACGCACGAACTCGAAGGCGGGCCGGAGGTTGAACGCGCCAGCCTGGATGCCGAGCGGATCGAAAGGCTTCTCCTCCGGGAGTGGTCGCCACCGCGGTGCAATGCTGGCAAGGGTTGCAGTCTCCGCGTCGACGCGTGCCGGCCGCGCGCCCGGGCGGAACGGATTTCGCGCGGGCGTGGCGATAACGGTGGTGCCAGGCTGCAGGAGCTTGGGCGAGGCCGGATCGGACGCGGACGCATCCTGCGGCTTCACGGCCGCATCATTTTCGCTGCTCCACTTGGGTTTCATTTGCCGCGCCTGCAGCCGCCGGCTTGTCGGCCTGCGCGGGCTTTGCTTTTCTTTTTTTCAGATTGCGGGAATCAAAGCCGGTCGTACCGGCCCCCGTCCCCGCCTGAGCGCGCAAGGTGCGGAAGCGTGAGGCGTCGCGCTCGTTTTCCTTCTGCCAAGTGCCGAAACGGGGCGGATTGTTCGCATAGCCATCTACTCGCGGCGCCAGCAAGGACGGATCGAGCAGCGCCTGGCCATGCGCGCTCGGGCTCGAGACAACGAGGCTCGCGGACAATGCAAAGGTCCGCGACGCCGAAGCGAAAAAAGCCAAACGAGACGAGCGACAGCGCCACACGTCGTTTCCTCGGCCCACGACCGGCGTGACTCACAGCCGGTACCGTCCCCACGCGAGCCAACGCGCGCGCGACATCAGTCACTTGCGCAGATCGCACGCGCCCACGCGGCATGCGGAGAAACCCCGAGCCGGGCAGGCATTAGGCGTTGGTTAAAGAATCTAGAATGGATATGGTTAACGGGGGGTTGATCGCGCTTTCCGGCTCCATTTCGGGTCCGGGTGCGTGCTAGAGCTTTTTCCGCTCATTCCCGCGCTCGGCTCCCTCTTTGCCGAGCCCGAGGGTACTCGAGCGGGAATCCAGAAGCGAACCGGGTCCCGGCTTTCGCGGGAACGACCGGCTTGGACAAGGCCCGAGGTTGGAGCCGCGATGGCAAAACCGCTGAGCACAGAGAAGCCCCACGACCCGCGCGCGCAGAACCTGCTCAACTGCGCATTGCGGACACTTG
>DATCJI010000263.1:0-19873 GCA_036562835.1 Xanthobacteraceae bacterium
AGCAGAGCAGACCGAAGCGCATTGTAGCCTTCTCGCGCGAGCTCTCTTCCGTTGGCGCGCAACGCGCCGCTCACATCCCTTCCGGCCCGCGGCGGATCGCCACCACGCCGGTGCGCGACACTTCCGCGAGGCCGAGCGGCAGCATCAGGTCGACGAACTGGTCGATCTTCTGGCTCGCCCCGGTGATCTCGAAGATGAAGCTCTCGATCGTGGCGTCGATGACGCGCGCGCGGAACGCATCGGCCAACCGCAGCGCCTCGACCCGCGCGTCGCCCTTGCCGCGCACCTTGACCATGGCGAGCTCGCGCTCGAGGTGGGGCCCCGCGACCGTCATGTCGATGACGCGGTGCACGGGGACGAGACGCTCGAGCTGGTTCTTGATCTGCTCGATCACCATGGGTGTGCCGCGTGTCACGATGGTGATGCGCGAGAGATGCTTCTCGTGCTCCGTCTCCGACACGGTAAGCGAGTCGATATTGTAGCCGCGCCCGGAGAAGAGGCCGATGACCCGCGCCAGCACTCCCGGCTCATTGTCGACGAGTACCGACAGCGTATGCGTCTCGATCTGCTGCGCGATGGTCGCAGCGGGATAATGCGTGGTGGCGGTCACACCATCACCTTGCCTTCTTCGGTGATCGCCTCCTCGGCCGACACCGCGCTATCGCCGAGCAGCATCTCATTGTGCGCACGCCCCGACGGGATCATGGGGAAACAGTTCTCCGCCGGGTCGACGACGCAGTCGAAGATCACGGCTTTATCAACCGAAATCATTTCCCGGATCGCCGCATCCAGCTCCCCGGGGCGCTCGCAGCGAATGCCGACGGCATGATAGGCCTCCGCAAGCTTCACGAAGTCGGGCAGCGCATCCATGTAGCTTTCCGCATACCGCCCTCCGTGCAGCAGTTCCTGCCACTGGCGCACCATTCCCATGTACTTGTTGTTCAGGATGAAGATCTTGATGGGGAGCCGGTACTGTGCCGCGGTCGACATTTCCTGCATGGTCATCAGCACGGAGGCCTCCCCGGCAATATCGATGACCAGTGCGCCGGGATGTGCCAGCTGCACACCTACGGATGCCGGAAGGCCATAGCCCATGGTGCCAAGCCCGCCCGAGGTCATCCACCGGTTTGGCTCTTCGAAACGATAGAACTGCGCCGCCCACATCTGGTGCTGACCGACCTCGGTCGTGATGTAGGTATCGCGGCCTTTCGTCAGCTCGTACAGGCGCTCGATCGCGTATTGCGGCTTGATCAGCTCGTTCGAGTTCCTGTACGCGAGCGACTTGCGTGCGCGCCATTTGGCAATCTGTTGCCACCATGCCTCGAGTGGTTTCTTGTCCACATGCTTGGCGCTTGCCGCCCATAGCCGCACGATATCCTCAAGCACGTGCGCACAATCTCCAAGGATTGGAATGTCGACCTTGACGTTCTTGTTGATCGAGGAGGGATCAATGTCGATGTGGACCTTCTTCGAGTCCGGGGAGAATGCGTCGAGGCGTCCGGTGATGCGATCGTCAAATCGGGCGCCCACGCAGATCATCACGTCACAGTCGTGCATGGCCAGATTGGCCTCGTAGGTGCCGTGCATACCCAGCATTCCGAGCCATTGCGGATCGGACGCCGGGTAAGCGCCGAGCCCCATCAGCGTCGAGGTGATGGGGAATCCGGTCGCCTTCACGAGCTCACGCAACAGGTGACTCGCTTCGCGCCCGGAATTGATGACGCCCCCGCCCGTATAGAAAAGCGGCCGACGCGCATGCCGCATCAACTCCACCGCGCTCTTGATCTGCGCGAGGTCACCCTTGAGTTTCGGGCGATAACCTTTGTGCTGGAACTCTCGCGGCTTCGAATAAAGCCCGCGCGCAAACTGGATGTCTTTCGGAATGTCGACGACCACCGGCCCCGGCCTGCCGCTTTTCGCGATGTGGAACGCCTCGTGGAGGACACGCGGAAGATCGGCAATGCTTTTGACGAGATAGTTGTGTTTGGTGCATGGCCGAGTGATGCCGACCGTATCGCACTCCTGAAAGGCGTCGTTGCCGATCAGGTGCGTGGGCACCTGACCGGTGATGCACACGATCGGTATCGAATCCATGAGCGCGTCGGTGAGCCCGGTCACCGCATTCGTTGCTCCCGGTCCGGAGGTCACCAGGACGCAGCCGACCTTCCCGCTCGAGCGCGCATAGCCTTCCGCCGCGTGCACGGCGCCCTGCTCGTGTCGCACGAGAATGTGCTTGATCTTGTCCTGCTCGAAAAGCGCGTCGTAGATGGGCAGCACGGCGCCCCCGGGATAGCCGAACAGATGCACGGCCCCCTGATCGACGAGGGCGGCGATGACCATTTCGGCCCCGGTCATTTCCTGGTTCATGGTTCGGTTCCTTGCTGCATGGCGGGTAACAAAAAAGGCCCGCGAGGGCCCGGATGCGCACCGCCATTTGCCGCGGCTAATGCCCCGCGGCAGCGGTGCGCCTTCTAACTACGATTCGCTGTTGGGTAATATTATTGCTCAAAGTAATGGCATTCCCTCATTTCGTTGCGCTCACTTACAGTACGGGCAGCCCGACGTCAAGTACGCCCAAGTTGTTTGGGGCTTCATTCCTCGACACCTATGTTTCGTCCGAGAATACAGCATGCCCTTCTTGCGCGAACGTTCCGGTGAGTGGTCGGTCATCAAGATCATTGCGTTTACCGGTGCCGTGCTGCCGGCGCTCTGGATTGCCGCGCAGGCAGCGACCGGCTCGCTTGGCGCGCGTCCTGTCACCGAGGCTATTCACCAGTGCGGCGACTGGGCGTTGCGTTTCCTCTTCATTACGCTTGCAGTCACACCCGCGCAGCGCATCCTGCGCTATCCCCGCCTTGCGCTTGCCAGGCGGACTCTCGGGGTGACCTGTGCGTGCTACGCCGGTCTGCACTTTTCACTGTATATCCTGGATCAACACTTCCATCTGCTCAAAGTCGCGAGCGAGATCGCGCTGCGCATTTACCTGACTATCGGCTTTCTCTGTTTGACCGGTCTTCTCACACTCGCTGCAACTTCGACGGATGCGGCGGCTCGCCGCCTCGGCGCAGCGCGCTGGCGCGCATTGCACCGCCTCGTCTATCTGATCGCCCCACTCGCGACGGCGCACTTTTTCATGCAATCCAAGCTGGACGAGTACCAGCCGATGTTGATGGCGGGCTTTCTCCTCTGGCTGCTCGCGTACCGTGTATTGTGGAAACGTACAGGTGAGGTCGCGCCTGGCGTGCTTCTCATATTGGCGTGTGTGGTAGCAGTCACAACGGGGCTGCTCGAAGCATTGTTCTACAGGCTCACTACCGGCGTTGACGCACGGCTCATCCTGCTCGCGCATTTCGATCCCGAGATGGAGATACGGCCGGCCTGGTGGGTCCTCGCCGCCGGCCTGCTCATCGCCATTCTCGGTGCCTGGCGGTACCGTCCGCGGCATCAGCGCGAAAGTGCGCGCAGAATAAGGCCAGCCGCGTTGTCTGGAGCCACCCAGGTCCAGTCCGGCAGCTGATGGCGAAACCAGGTGGCCTGGCGTTTGGTGTACCGGCGGGTATCGCGTTTTGACGCATCGACCGCCGTTGCAAGATCGATGTCGCCTTTGAGATGCCGCATCAGCCACGGCACACCGTGCGCTTTCATGACCGGAAGCTGCGGATCGAGCTCGCGCCGACGCAACGCCTGCACCTCAGCGAGCGCCCCCCCGACCAGCATGGCCTCGAACCGCGCATCGATGCGCCGATAGAGCTCGGCTCGGTCGGTTTTCAGAAACACGCGCACCGTATTTCGGACATCGAGCAGAGCCTCCATGCCGGATGCGTGCCAATCGGCAAGCGAGCGGCCCGTGGCAATCGCCACTTCCAGCGCCCGTACGATTCGGGTGCGGTCGCCCGGCATGAGCCTCTCCGCCATGATTGGATCGCGCTCGCGCAGCTCGCCATAAAGTCGGGACAGTCCCTCGCAGTGCAGGCGCGCGCGAAGGCTCGCGCGCAAGTCCGGTGGTATGGGAGGAATCGTGGACAGGCCGACGGTGAGCGCCTTGAAGTAAAGCCCAGTGCCGCCCACGAGAATGGGGACGCCGCGCTCGACCGAATGCAGCGCGGCAGCGGCCTCGCGGCACCACCTAGCGACCGAGTAATTCTCCGACGCATCCACATGGCCGTAGAGACGATGCGGGAGCAGCGCTTCCTCGCTCGGGTTCGGCCGGGCGGTGATGATGCGCAGGTCACGATACACCTGCATGGAATCGGCGTTAATGATTGTTCCGCCGAGCTCCTGCGCTAAGGTTACCGCCAGCGCCGACTTGCCGCTCGCAGTAGGCCCTGCGATAAGCAGCGCACGCGTTGATGCCGCCGCTGCGCTCATTTTTCCATGCCCTTTGTCGCGACCTTTATTTCAGATCCGGCAAAGCCGGCACTCAGCGAGCGCACGATCGAGCGTGCGCGCAGCACGCTTTGTTCGCTCGGAGCACGGCCTGGAGCAGCAGTCTGGCTTGAGGCGGAGATTGCCGCCGATCTCTTTTTTGACGCAGAAAGTGATGTGCGTGGGCCGGCCGCGGAAGGCTTGCGTGCTGCGGTTGCAGACGAGAGCGTCGATGTCATCGTGCAATCCGCGGCAAGCCGGCGCAAGAAGCTGCTGCTCGCGGATATGGATTCCACCATGGTCGGACAGGAATGCATCGACGAGCTCGCCGATTTCGCAGGCGTCAAACCGCAGGTAGCCGCCATCACTGAACGCGCCATGCGCGGAGAGATAGAGTTTGCAGGAGCCCTGCGCGAGCGCGTGCGCCTGCTCAAGGGGCTACCAGCGGCCGCGATCACGGAGGTGATCAAGTCCCGCATTCGCGTGAGCCCCGGCGCGGTCACGCTCGTCGCAACCATGCGCAGCCATGGCGCTTATACGTGCCTGGTCACCGGCGGCTTCACCGCCTTCAGTGAGCCGGTCGAAAAGATGATTGGATTTCAAGAAAACCACGCGAACCGGCTGCTGATGGATACGCAGCAACGCCTCACGGGCGAGGTCGAGGAACCGATCTTTGCGCGCGAGAGCAAGCTCGCGGCGCTGATCAATTTACGCCAGCGCCTGCATGTGCGTGCCGAGGACACGCTGGCCGTAGGAGATGGCGCAAATGATATCGAGATGCTGCAGGCGGCCGGTCTAGGGATTGCGTATCACGCAAAGCCGAAGGTAGCGGCGGCGGCAGCCTCACGCATCGACTACGCAGATCTCACCGCGCTGCTTTACGCGCAAGGCTACAGGCGGGGCGAATTCGTAGAAGCTCTGCAGCCCGGATAAGCGCAGCGAAATCCGGGGATGGCCCCACATGTCGCTTCGCTCATGCGGGCTACCCTCAATACGGCTTATTTATTGCAGGCTGAGCGCCACGAAGCGCCGCTCGCCGTCGGCGCTCGCGACCAGCAGCAGTGCCGACTTGCGGCCCTCTTTCTTGAGCTTGTCGATGTGAGCCTGGAAGTCGTCCGTGCTCGCGACTGCCTCCTGGGCGATTTCTACGATGACATCGCCGGGCGACAGACGCTTTTCCGCTGCCGGTGAATTGGCGTCAACGCCGGTGATCACGATGCCTTTCACCGTGTCCTTGATGCTGTATCGCCGGCGCAGATCCTCGGACATGTTGGAAAGCTCAATTCCCAGCGTCTTCTTCACCACACTGCGGTCGGGCGGCCCGCCGCCTTGCTTGTCGGCGGAAGCAGCGGTTTTCTCGCCATCCTCAAGACGGCCCAGCGTGACCGTCTTTGTCATTTCCTTGCCCTTGCGTATGACCACGACGGGTGTTTGCTTGCCTACAGGGGTATCGGCGACCACGCGCGGCAAGTCGCGCATCTCCCTGATCTCATGGTTGTCGAAATTAACGATCACATCTCCCGCCTCGATGCCGGCGGGTTTGGCCGGACCCTTCTCGTCGACACCGGCCACGAGCGCGCCGCGCGCGGGCCGGATGTTCAGGCTTTCAGCAATCTCATCGGTCACCTGCTGAATGCGCACGCCGAGCCAGCCGCGGCGCGTCTCGCCGAATTGCTTCAGCTGATCGATGACGTTCACTGCGGTCTTTGACGGGACCGCAAAGCCGATGCCGATTGAACCGCCCGAGGGCGAGATGATCGCGGTGTTCACTCCGACAACCTCACCATCGAGGTTGAACAGCGGGCCTCCTGAATTGCCGCGATTGATGGCGGCGTCGGTCTGGATGTAGTTGTCGTACGGGCCGGAATTGATGTCGCGATTGCGCGCCGAGACGATGCCGGCCGTCACCGTGCCGCCGAGGCTGAACGGATTACCAATGGCAATGACCCACTCGCCCAGCCTGAGCTTGTCTGAATCCCCGAATTTCACGGATTTGAGCGGCTTGTCCGGCTTAACACGCAAGAGCGCGATGTCGGTTTTCTGATCCTTACCGATAATCTCGGCTTTGAGGCGCGAGCCGTCGTTCAAAATTACGGTGATTTCATCGGCTTCCGAGATCACGTGGTTGTTCGTGACCACAATGCCGGAGGAATCGATGATGAAGCCTGAGCCGAGCGAGCTGACGCGGCGCGGGCCGCGCTCGCGGTTCTGCGGCTCGCCACGCCGATTGAAGAAGTCCCTGAACAACTCGTCGAGCTGCGGATCATTCGGCAGCTGGGGCATTTGCGAGTTGTGCGCTTCGACCTTCTGCGTGGTCGATATGTTGACCACCGCTTCGATCACCTTTTCGGCAACATCGGCGATGTTGTCAGGCCCACGCGCCGCGCGAGCAACCGAGGAGCCCGGCAATACCAGCGAGAGCGCGAACAGCGCAGCCAGAAGCGACTGTCGAAGGCGTACGGCAGATTGAGCAGACGTGCCTAGCATTGAGGTGGGCTCCTGAAGCTGCGGAAAAAGTGCTCTCGACATGACGTCGAGGCAAGAGCGACGTCGAATGAAAGTTCCGATTGGGGCGGAATCGGGGTCATCCGTTCCCGGCGGACCCGACCTCACCCCCGCACCAGCCAGATGAGAATGAGCCCGAGCACCGCCGAAATGATGCCCGCGATGCGCAACGAATTTTCCGGGCTTTCAAGCGCGGTGGCGGCGAGACGCTTCGCGGCCGCCGGAAACGCGGCGAAAAGCAAGCCTTCGATCACGAGCACCAATCCGAGTGCTACGAGGAACTGGCCCATTTTCGCCCCACCCCGGCCCGCTCGCGCCTTCCCCGCTACTTCGGAGGCACACCGTTCGAAAACCCGGTATTCGCGTCAGACGGCGCCTTGGCACGAGCGGTCCCTTCGCGCCCTTTGCCGGACGGATCGTTGAAGAAGCGGAAGAAATCCGAATCCGGCTTGAGCAACATACGGGTGTCGTTCGCGTGCAGCCCATTCTCGTAGGCCTGCATGGTGCGATAGAAGGCGAAGAACTCGGGATCCCGGCCGAAGGCATCGGCGTAGATGCGGTTGCGCTCGGCATCGCCCTCGCCGCGTGTCTGTTCGCCTTTCGACTGCGCTTCCGCAAGGATAACCGTGACATCGCGATCCGCCTTGGCGCGGATTTCCTGCGCACGCTGGGTGCCTTGCGACCGGAATTCCTGCGCTTCGCGTTCGCGCTCGGTCTGCATACGCTTGTACACCGCCTGACTGTTCTGCTCGGGCAGGTCCGCACGACGGATGCGGACATCCACGACCGATATGCCGAACGCCTGCGCCTCATTGTCGAGTTGCTCGCGCACGCGCGCCATGAGCTGCTCGCGCTGGTCGCGCACCACCTGCGTGAGCGTAGCTTCACCCAGCACACGCCGAAGGGCGGAATTCAACAGGGTCGACAGCCGCGAATTGGCGCCTTCAACCGTTCCAACCGATTGATAAAAGAGAAGCGGATGCCTGATGCGGTAGCGGGCAAACGCATCGACTACGAGCCGCTTCTGGTCGGAAGCGATCACTTCTTGCGCCGGATTCTCGAGATCGAGAATGCGTTTGTCGACATAAATGACGCTGTCGATCATCGGAATCTTGTAGTTCAGTCCCGGCTCGTTCACGACCCGTACCGGCTGGCCCAGTCGCACTACCAAAGCTTGCCGCGTCTGGTAGACGGTAAAGAACGTGCCGTAGGCGATGATGAGAGCGACAATAATGATTGCCGCGATGAGCCCGCCAAAAATATTGAGCCTCATCGCGAGCCTCCCGGTTGCGGCGCGCCGGGCGCCCTGCGTCCGAGCTGGTCAAGCGGCAGGTAGGGTACCACCCCGCTGTTCGCTCCCGAATCGATGATGATCTTGTCGGTGCCCCCGAACAGCCGTTCCATGGTTTCCAGGTACATGCGCTGCCGCGTGACGTCGGGCGCTTTCTTGTATTCCTCAAAGACCTTGAGGAAGCGCGAGGCCGATCCCCTCGCTTCGGCAACCGTCTGTTCGCGATAGGCTTCGGCATCCTGCGTAATCTTCGAGGCACGCCCGCGCGCTTCCGGAACCACTTTGTTGGCGTAGGTCTGCGCCTCGTTCTGCGCGCGTTCAAGATCGGCACGCGCTGCCTGCACGTCCCGGAACGCATCAATTACCTGCGAAGGAGGATCAACTTTCTGTAGCTGGACCTGTGTGATCGTAATACCGGAGCCGTATTTGTCGAGGACCGTCTGCATCAGGTCGTGCACCGCGGTCTCGATATTTTGCCGGGCACCGGTGAGGATCGGCTGGATGTTCGAGCGCCCTACGATTTCGCGCATTGCGCTTTCGGCAACCGCCTTCACCGTACCTTCGGGCTGCTGAATATTGAACAAATAGTCGCCGGCTCCGCCGGTCTTCACCACCCAGAATACTGAGAAATCGACGTCGACGATGTTCTCGTCACCGGTGAGCATCAAGCTTTCTTCCGGCACGTCGCGAATGGTGGTGCCGCGGCGCAGGTCTTCAACGAGCCGCATACCGATGTCTATACGATTGACGCGCGTGACTTTTGGCGTCAGCACGGATTCGATCGGATAGGGCAAATGGTAATTCAGACCCGGCTTTACGTCGCGCACGTATTTGCCGAATCGAAGCACCACACCGAGTTCATCGGGATCGACGCGGAAGAAGCCGGAGAATCCCCATATCGCAACCGCGGCGAGCAGAATGAGAGCGAGCCCCTTTCCGCCCAGATTGCCGCCCGGAAGCACGTTGCGCAGTTTGTCCTGGCTGCGCCGCAAGAACTCTTCCAGATCGGGCGGGGTCGGACCTGAAGGTTGCGGTCCGGAGCCCCACGGCCCCTTGCCCCCTCCTCCGCCTCCCGAACCTCCCCAGGGCCCGCCGCCCTGATTGCTCCACGGCATTTATGTCTCCTCGCACGTTCTGGCGCGCCCGTGCGTAACTTATACGGGAGCCATGCGGGGCTTACAACGCAGCATTCCTTTTCTCATAGATAATCGTGGTAAAGCTCGCGTCATCACCTGCTCCGGCAGGATGATGCAAACGGCTCGTTTCCTTCCACACAGCGGTATTGATCTCACCAAATCGGGTATCCCCTTCCGTATTGGTGTGAACCCGCGTCACCAGCAGCCGATCGATAATCGGCATGGTCTGCTTGAAAACATCCGCGCCACCGATGATGCTGATCTCATCGACGCCGCGACGCAACGCATCGCCCCGAGCGACGGCAAGCGCGCGCTCGAGTGTAGCGACGACAAGCACTCCCGGCGCGGCAAAGGTCGCATCGCGGCTCAGCACAATGTTGGTGCGACCGGGCAGCGGCTTGCCGATGGATGCAAACGTTCTGCGCCCCATGATCAGAGGCTTGCCCATCGTCACTCGGCGGAAGTGACGCAGCTCGGATTGCAGGCGCCACGGCAAGCGACCGGCGCGACCGATCACGCCGTTATCGGTCATGGCGACTACATGAACGAGCGCGATCGGCCGCCGCGGCGCCGCCGTTTCAGCCTTCACACCGCCACTCGCGCCTTGATGTGCGGGTGAGGATTGTAATTTTCGAGGGTAAAATCCTCGTACCCGAATGCGAACAAGTCTCGCACGTCCGGGTTGAGCAGCATCTTTGGCAAGGCACGCGGCTCGCGCGTGAGCTGAAGCCGCGCCTGATCGATGTGATCTTGATAGAGGTGGGCGTCTCCGAATGTGTGCACGAACTCGCCGGCCTCCAGATCAGTCACATGCGCCACCATCATGGTGAGCAACGCATAGGAGGCGATATTGAAAGGAACGCCGAGGAACGCGTCGGCCGAGCGTTGGTAAAGCTGGCAGGAAAGCCGGCCGTCGCCCACATAGAACTGGAACAGACAATGGCAGGGCGGGAGCGCCATCTTGTCGATTTCTGCGGGGTTCCAGGCGCTGACGATGAGCCGGCGTGAATTCGGATCGCGGCGGATTGCAGACAGCACAGCCGCGATCTGGTCAATGGTTCGGCCGTCCGGGCTGGGCCAGGATCGCCATTGACGGCCGTAAACCGGCCCAAGCTCGCCGCGTGCGTCCGCCCATTCGTCCCAGATCGTGACACCGTGCTGATTGAGATATCTCACATTGGTGTCGCCGGCGAGGAACCACAGCAGCTCATGCACGATGGACTTCACGTGCAATTTCTTTGTGGTGACAAGCGGGAACCCTTCGGCGAGATCGAACCGCATCTGGTGGCCAAAGATGGAAAGCGTGCCCGTTCCGGTACGATCGGACCTGACGATGCCCTCATTCAAAATGCGTCGCAGCAGATCGTGGTATTGGCGCATGAGGATGCCCGCGGCAGGAAAAACGACTCGGGTGCGAGTCTAGCGCCACCAATGGTGTCGTGAAATGCTGATCGAGCAGTCAGTTGCCACTCGTCCACGCAAAAGCGGGGACCCGGGTTTTCTGAGTTCCCGCTTGCGCGGGAATGAGCGCTAGGCGGTTGCTTATTCCACGAAAACTTCGTCACGCCGCCGGCGTACCTTGGGCAGCGCCGCTATGACCAGCAATGCTATCGCGGTCAGCAGGAGAACCGCCGAGATTGGCCGGGTAAAGAACACCGATGCGTCGCCGCGCGCGATCAACATGGCGCGGCGCAGGTTCTCTTCCATCAGCGGCCCGAGCACGAATCCGAGCAGCATGGGGGCAGGCTCAAAGTCATGCTTAATGAGCCAGAAACCCACCACGCCGAAGATGGCGGAGATCGCGACATCGGTAGGCGAGTTATTAATGGAATAGATGCCGATGCAGCAGAACACGATGATCGAGGGGTAGAGCAGCCGATAAGGCACGCGTAAGAGGCTCACCCATACACCGACCAGTGGCAGGTTGATGATCACGAGCATCAAATTGCCGATCCACATCGACGCGATCATGCCCCAGAAGAGTTCCGGCTGCTTGGTCATCACCTGCGGGCCGGGCACGATGCCGTGAATGGTCATCGCTCCCACCATGAGCGCCATGACCGCGTTCGGCGGGATGCCGAGCGTGAGCAGCGGGATGAACGAGGTTTGCGCCGCAGCGTTGTTGGCGCTTTCCGGCGCTGCCACGCCTTCAATAGCGCCGCGACCAAATCGCGAAGGGTCCCGCGCGATCTTCTTTTCGAACGTATAGGCGGCGAATGAAGCAATTACCGCACCGCCGCCAGGCAGAATGCCGAGAAGGGAGCCCAGAAGGGTACCGCGCGCAATAGCGCCCGACGAATCGATCAGGTCCTTGCGCGTCGGCATCAGCCCCGTGATCTTCGCCTGGACGATATCCCGACTCTCGCCCGGCAATTCGAGGTTGCGAATGATCTCGGCAAAGCCGAACACGCCCATGGCGACGTTGGCGAAACCAATTCCGTCGGCCAGCTCCGGGACATCGAAGCTCATCCGGGCAGCGCCTGTCTCGAGATCCGAGCCGACCATCGATAGCAGCAGCCCGGTCACGACCATGGCGACGGCCTTGAGCACGGACCCCTTCGCGAGCACGACCGCAAAGATGAGGCCGAGCACCATCAGGGAGAAATACTCGGCGGGGCCAAAAAGAAGCGCGAGACTCGTCAGCGGCGCTCCCAGCGCCGCAACCAGGACGGTGGCGACACAGCCGGCAAAGAAGGAGCCCATCGCCGCAATGGCAAGTGCAGGTCCGGCGCGACCCTGCCGGGCCATCTGGTGGCCGTCGAGACAGGTGATGACGGAGGTCGCCTCACCCGGGATGTTGACCAGAACCGAGGTGGTCGAGCCGCCATATTGCGCGCCGTAATAGATGCCGGCGAGCATGATGAGCGCGCCGACGGGCGGCAAGCCAAACGTGATCGGCAACAGCATCGCAATGGTTGCTACCGTGCCGATGCCGGGCAGCACCCCCACCAATGTTCCGACTAGGGCGCCAAGCAGACAGAACAGCACGTTGAAAGGATTCGAGGCGACGTGAAACCCCATCCAGAGATTCGAGAGGAGATCGGTCATGACTCGCCAGCTTCAGTAGAGTCGGGGCCAGAGCTGGAAAGGCAGTCCAAGCAGGTACACAAAGAGCAAGACGCAGAACAATGTCATTATGGCTCCAGCAATAAGACTCTCGATCCAACGCATCTCGGTCGTGCCAAGGATTGAGATGACGAATGCAGAAAATGTTGCAGGAACGAGTCCAAGCGGGCGCACAAGGGCCGCGAAGGAAAGAATGCCGATGACAACCAGAATGGGGCCGCGAAACTTGTATTTTTCAATGGGCGGGCCGTGCTCGATGATGCCCATCAGCGCCACCGCCGCACCCAGGGCAGCGAGAACTCCCGCGAAAAGGCGAGGCGCGGTCCCGGGACCAAATGCAAAACCGCGCTGCCCGGGAAGATCGCGCGAGGCCCAAATGGCGAGGATGGCGAGCGCGATGAGCACCAGGCCACCCCAAAAATCTCGCGGGCTGCGGATGGAGAATCTGAATTGCGGCTCTTGCGGGGACGGCGCGTTTTCCGTGCGCGCGTCCCGGCTTGCAGGGGGCATTCCCTGGCCTCCGCCTTCCGCGGCGCGGCTGCTGCCCTTTTCGGGCTGCACACGCTCCGACATGTTCCCTCCCCGCACGAGGCGTTCCCAAGGCTTGACGCTCAGGTTAGTCCTTTCCGTAGCACAATTGGGCGCGCGGCGAAAAGCAAGCGCGGCACTTTGCGTCAGAGCAGCCCGGTGAGCCCGATCAGAGCAGCCGCCCCAAACATCCAGGCGGGATTGAGCCGCGTAACATAGGACAGGAACGCCGCCGCAAGGACGAGCACCCCGAACGCAATATTGCTGGCGGCCCCCATAGCAATGACGAACCCGCTCGCTCCAATGAGGCCGATTGAAATCGGCAACAGGCCAGCCTGGACTGCAATCCGCCAGGGCGCGTCCTTGAAGCGGTCCCATACGCCTCCGATGCAGAACGCCAGCACACAAGTTGGAGCGCACATCGCGGCGCTGCTCACCAATGCGCCGAGCACGCCCGCCACCTGATAGCCGATGAGTGTGACGATGATCATGTTCGGCCCGGGCGTTACCTGCGCGAGAGCAAAGAGATCAGTGAATTGCCGGTCAGTCATCCAGTGATGTACCTGGACGACCAAACGTTGCATTTCGGGCACCGCGGAATTTCCGCCGCCAATCGCGAACAGCGACATCAAGGCAAAGTTGACGGCCAGCGTGCGAAGGGTTCCGTGGCTCATCGGCGCAACCAGGCGATTAGAACGCTCAGCGGCACGAGAAGGCCGAGCGCAAGGTAGAGCGGCCAGCGCAGGGTTGCGATCAGCGCGAAGGTCGCCAAGGCGAGGAGCGGCGCGACCCAAAGGCGATCTTTCACGAGAGGACGGGCCATCTTGGCGCAGGTACCCAACACCAGGCCTGCTGCGGCCGCGGCAACCGCGCGCAACATGTGCTGCATCGGAGCGGCTTCTCCGAAACGGGCATAAAGCAAGGCCATGATCGAAACCATGATGAGCGGGGGCACGAGCAAGCCTGCGAGCGCAACCAACGAGCCGGGGACGCCAGCGATCCGTCGGCCGAACACGACAGACAGATTGATGACATTGGGCCCGGGCAAGAACTGGCAAAGTGCGTAGGCTTCGTTGAACTCGGCTGGCGTGAGCCATTTGCGCTCCTCGACGAGCATGCGCCGAGACCAGACCAGCACGCCGCCAAAACCGAACATTGCGATCTGCGCAAAGGTGGCGAAAAGCGCCAGGCGCGAGGGAGGCAAGGCGACCTGAGTCATGATCGAGAGTGTGTAACGGACCGGTGGACAGACCAAAGCATTAGGGCGGTATGGGCCGGATGCGCTCTTTTATGGCTTGGTGACAAAGCTTATATTCAGTGCGCCGGCGCGAGCCGGCTATGGCAATAAACGGCCGTCGCAATAAACCCATCGGACCCGGGGGCAGTACCCGGCGCCTCCACCATACGGGGGCGAAACAGGATCGACGAGGGCGTAAAGGGCGTGCTTTTGCTCGGGATGGTTCCGCCGTATCGGGCCGCTTTCATAGTTGCCAACGACAACTATGCTCCGGTTGCCCTGGCCGCGTAATGCGGTTCGGAAGACCGATGTAAAGCCCTGAGGTCTTAGCAGCTTCAGGCGGGGTTCGGAGGCACCTGGCAACAGAAGCCTCCACTTCAGATGTCAGAGGCCAGATGTCAGATGACAGAGGACATGAATCAGCCGCGGGTCTATGTTCTGACATCTGATCTCTGACATCTGTTCTCTGGTTTCCATGGCTGTCGATCACCTCCGCTACGATCTTCTTACCCAGGATGCCTTGCGCGGCGTGGTGCGCACGGTCCTGCAGGACGCGGCGCAAAAGGGGCTGCCCGGAGATCATCATTTCTACATTTCATTCGATACGCGTGCAGAAGGCGTGCACATTTCGGAGCGCATGATCGAGCAATATCCGAAGGAAATGACGATCGTTCTGCAACATCAATTTTGGGACCTGGCGGTCAGCGAAACTGCCTTTGAGGTGGGCCTTTCGTTCGGCGGCGTTGCGGAAAGACTTTCCGTGCCATTCTCGGCCATAAAAGGATTCTTCGATCCGTCGGTCCAGTTCGGACTGCAGTTCGAAGAGATTACGGATTCCGAAACTCAGGAGAGCCGCGAAGCAACGAAGCAAGACAAAACAGAGCCGCCGCAGATGAAGTCTTCGGCGGCTGTTGCACCAGTGCCGCCCGGCGGGGCAGATGCTGTAGCCGAAGAAAATGCGAGCGGTCCTGCGGGCGGCGCCGAAGTAGTGCGACTCGATCGATTTCGAAAGAAATGACGAATGCACAGCGCGAATCGCGCCGGACATCCACGTCTTATTCGTCATGCAATGCAAGCGTGGATAGGCCGCGGAAGAGGCGTATGAGGCAGTACGGTCAATTGCCGGTGCCTAAGAAAATGTTGCGGATTGGTAAGGTGTGATCCGTTTCTTGCCCGCGGCAATAACAATGTTGTGAGCTTGGCGGCACTGCAAGCACGCCGGGGATCGCCTGCCACGGTGCGGGCGCATTTAACCCCGAAGTAGGCAGGCGCAGACCCGTCCCGCAACGGGAGAGAAGAGATGAAATCCCCGGTCATCAAGCGCTCGATCGTCATCGCCGGTCACAAGACCAGCGTGAGTCTCGAAGATGCGTTCTGGAAGGCCCTGAAGGAAATCGCAGCGTCTCGCGGCATGACCCTGTCCGAGATCGTGGCGGCGATCGATTCGGGTCGGCAACACGGAAACCTGTCTTCGGCCATTCGCCTTTTTGTGCTGGCGCATTTTCGCAATCAAGTGTCGGATGAAGAGGTCCGTCACCAGGAAACGCGCCAAGCGCTCGCTGAGCAACCGCTCGCCTGAATACTGCGCCGTCAGCTCAATGAATGCCGAAAAAGAACTCGCTCAACGAGCGGGGCGGCGCTGGCGTTGCGCGTACCGTAGGAGCAAATTCCTCCGCGGGTTTCGGTTTCGGCGCAGCAGGGCGCGGCCGCGGTTTGGGGCGCGGAACAGCCGGCTCGGCTGTAATGGGAACGTTGTGCACCGTTGACGTGCCGCTCTTTGGGGGACTCGTCTCTCCCGATGCGCTTGTGGCGTCAGGAATGACGCGCCCTTCCAGCACGTCCAATGTTCGCGACTGTTGCTCGACCGCTCTGAACGCGAGCCAGCTTGCAAACTGAGCCGCATCTACACTGCGGCTCGGTGCCTCGACAGGTCCTTTGACGAATACAACGATTTCCGGCCTGGCGTTCGCAAAGGCGAGCGCCTTGGGCCCGGTGAACATGAGACGGGCATCGATCGCCGCATGAACGAGATCCAGGCTCGCCGTCGTTGCAAGCTCGGTATCGTCAGCGGCTGCCGCTGAATTTTTCAGACGCGCTTCGCCGGCCTCGATCACAATGCTGCCCTGCGCAACCGGAACAGCGAGTGGGCCGCTCGCCAGAGCCGCATCCATCCGTTCGCTCAGCCGAACGGCATCGATGGGCAGCCCCTGATCGATTGCGTGAATAATCGAGGCGAACGCTGCCGGGCTAAGCCGGGCCAGCCGCCCATCCTCAAGCGTGAACGTGCCCTTGCCTTGCAGCGAGCCGATCAAAGCCACCGCACTCATGCCGCTTCCTTCGACAGAAATCTCGGATGTCAATCGTCCGGAGATCGTTCGATTGCCGGGAAGAAGTTCCGCGGCATCGGCGCCGCTCAGCTTGCCCCCCATGCGCCCGATCATTCCCTCGCCTTCGCGCAGAAAAATCAACTCGCCCTGCAGCGTTCCTCCCGCCACAGTGCTTTCCGTCACCTGCAGCGCGATCCGTGATTCACCGAAGTCGACCATTCCTCGGAACCTTCGAGCCGGAAGCTTCGCGGTCAGCGTGATCTGTTCCGCCTCGAGATCGAGGTGCCCCCGCAACGTGCCGAACAGGGGCTCGAACGGACCGGACGACCAGCTCACATTCTGTGATGCAGATGCCGGACGCGCAGGTAGTCCGAGTGCGGTCGCCACCACGCTGGGCAGATCCAACGAGCTTACTTGAAGCTGACCGTCGATCTGCATCGGATCGCGCAACGCCAACGTGAGCCTCCCGCGCAGCCTCGCGTCTGCAATCGCGGCATTGATCTCCTGCAAGTTCAGGAGATCGTTACCAAATACGAGAATTGCCGAAGCCGACGTCGGCAGCGTGTCAGGGGCGGTGCGGCCGGCGGTTCTGCGTGGAGACCATAAATTCGCGTTCTTGATGCTGAGACGGAGATCCGCGGTCGGGCTGCCGCGCTTCGCAAGACTCACCTTTCCTTGTGCGGTTCCGCTCATGGCCCCTGACGTGAGTTGCACATCGACGTCGAGGACCTGATCGAGCGTTCCCTTCGCAGAAAAGGTCAACCGTCCAGGCCGGCTGTCGGCCGAAACAAAGGGATCGATGTGCATCAGCTGCACGAGCGCCTGGCTATCGTCAGCTTCAATGCGGCCAATCAGGTTCACTTTCGCAGCCTCGAGCGCGGCAAGCTGGTCGAGCTTGAACGCAGCGGCCGATGTGCTTGCGTCACCGATCAGCGCAAGGCGCAACACACGCCCGCCGAGCGCATCAAGCTTGAATCTCGCGCTTGCCAGAGCGGCCCCCGCCGCTCCCGGATCGAGCGTCAAGGTCGCGCGCAACGCGAGCGGAAGGGCGCGAGAAGCGACGCGGCGAAGCTGCTGAGCCTGCTCGGGCGCAAACTTCTCGAAGACTGAGAGGACGCCGTCGAGCGTTCGCGCATCCACATCCAGTGCCATTGTCCCCCGCGGAGGGCTGACCTTCGTATCGATGCGGCCCTTCAGCCCCAATCGGGCGCCGCCGAAATCGACGATGGAAAGGTGCTCGACATCAATGCCGTTGGGATCGATGCGCGCTTTTACGTCAGCCTGCTTGACCTCAATTCCCGCGAGCGTCGCGCGTCCAACCGCAAGCGAAAGCTCTCCTTCGCGGGGGAACTCGAAAGCGGCGTCGCCGATGACAGCTTTCGCAAGCGTGTGCAGGCGGTCGACGTCGATTTCGGGCGTCCTCAATGCCGCTTCGAGCCTCGGCGGCCGATCCGGCCTGCGTTCGGCGTAGACAAGTCGGCCCGCAACCGACATGCGCTCGAGCTCAAGATTCATCTCCTCTATTGCGAGCCGGCCGTCGGAATACGATACCTTGCCGCCAAATCTCAGCGGCCCGGTTGCCGCAACCTGCGCGTCCCTATCAAGTGCCCAGGTCAGAAATGCGCGTGCGTCGTTTGCTTCGACGCTCGCCGCTCCAGCGAAGGTTATGGCCTGAGCCTGCAGCCCCATTCGCCCTTTCAGCGTGACCTGGGCTAATCCCGGCGCTCGGAACTCGAGCGAACGCAACTCGATTTGGTCGGGGTTGAACTCCACTTCCGCGCCCACGCGCTGCATGGCGGCGCCGCCAAGAAGGAGAGATTCGATGCCGATGCTCAGGTTGACGGGCAGGGGCATGTGCGGTCGCGCGTTCAGAAGATCGCAGAGCATCTTTGCTGCGCTCACCGGCTTTGCGCCGGGGCTTGCAAGAACGCGATCAAGATCGATTTGCGTTGAGGCCAACGTGCCGGAGATACGCGGATGCGCACCGAAGCTCAGCTGAGCGGCACCTTTGAGCTTCGCTGCACGTTCCTCCGGGCCATACTGAAACTCCAGCTCCTCCAGTACTGCTCCCAACCCGTCGCCCTTTAGATGCGCGTTCAGCCGCCACGGCTCCGCGATTTCCGACTGGTCGCCTGCTCCTGCACGGCTCACCAATCGGGCCAGTTGCATATTCCCTTCCAAGCGCGCGATGCCTTGGTCGAGCGCAACAGATAGGTCCACTTCCGCTGTGAGCGGACGGTCGATCGGGTCAAACGAGACACGGAGTTTCACTCCTCCGTTGTCGGGCCAGCGGCTCGCGGACAGCCGGTATGGATAGTGCTGCCCGGCGGCAACAAACGAGCCATCTCCTTTCAATGGACCAACAAGAGAGCGTAGCTCGCCCCTGAACTCGACCTTCTCAAGAGGCAAGCGTGAGCCGCTGGGTTTGTGAATGAGAACGGCGCGACCGCCGGAAACCGTAAGCCGCTCGACTGTTACGGCTTCGGGGTTAAAGCTCGGCCGCGGCGCGGCCCACTGCAGGCGACCGGCCTCGTCTATCGTCAGCGTCGCTTCCGCCTGTTCGATCCGGGCGTTGCTGATGCGCAATTCCCCGCGCACCAAGGCGCCAAGCGCGAGCTCGAGGTGGAGCAGGCCGGCACGCAGGTTCTGATCCGAATTGCCCAGCTCGACGCCGTGCAGCACGAGCGTGGGAGTGGGCAACAAGCGCGCATCGATCGCCCCCTTAATATGAACGTCCCGGCCGACGAGCCGGCTCGCATGGGATTCGAATTGCGCGCGGTATGTATTCCAGTCAACCAGCAGCGGACCGACCAGCGCGGTGATCAGCGCCAGGATAAGTGCAATCGCAAATCCAAGCAGCGTCGCCTGCACGACGTCTCCACGGGGCTGCCAAGCTCTTGCGCGCGCCGGAAGCCGCAACGCGAATTGATAACCTTTGCCGCGCACGCGCCGCAGGGCTGCAGCCACACAACCCTGCTTTCGCGCTTCCCCCCGCCGCAGCGCCAATGTAGTCAGGTTTTGACGGCAATTCTATGTCTGGGCCAAAGGGTTAGGCGCGTTTTCGGTTAGCGCGCGCGCCTTCCCGCCCATCAACCATATTCCATGATTAATCGAGAGCGACAATTTTACCCGGGTTGAGAATGTTGTCGGGGTCCAGCGCGCGCTTGATTGCCGCCATTGCGCTGAGCGCTGGCAAGCCAAGCTCGTCAGCCAGATATTTCATTTTGCCTTGGCCCACACCGTGCTCTCCGGTGCACGTGCCGTCCATGGCCAGCGCGCGCTCGACCAGCCGCTCGCATAGAACCTTTGCCCTAGCCAGCTCGTCGGCATCGCCCAAATCTACGAGCAGGGAAAGGTGGAAATTGCCGTCGCCCACATGGCCCAGAATGGGGGCAACAAGCCCATGCTCGACAATGTC
>DATCJI010000297.1:0-2903 GCA_036562835.1 Xanthobacteraceae bacterium
CCCTGATCGAAACCATGAATGCAGGGCCGTGTGTCCATGCGGTGGATCTGCCCAGCGGGATCAACGGAACCACCGGAGCCGTCATGGGCACGGCCGTTCGTGCGCGGCACACCATTACTTTCTTTCGCCGCAAGCTGGGGCACGTGCTCCTGCCGGGGAGAACCCACTGCGGGGAGATCGATGTTGCGGATATCGGCATACCCGCAAGCGTGCTTGAGCGGATAAATCCATCCGCATCTATTATTTCGCCTAAGAGCTGGGGAGACATTTTTCCCATCCCGCGACCCAGCGCTCACAAATACGCTCGCGGTCACGCCGTTGTCGTCTCCGGAAGCGCGGCCTCGACCGGCGCGGCACGACTTGCGGCCCGGGGTGCGTTGCGCGCCGGCGCAGGTTTGGTGACCATCGCCAGCCCGCGCGATGCGCTGGCGACAAATGCAGCAACAAATCTCGCGATCATGGTGCGCCGCGTGGACGGACAGGATGAGCTTGCAGAGTTTCTTCGCGATCCGCGCCGGAACGCGGTGGCTCTGGGGCCGGGTGGGGGCGTGGGCGCGGGCATGCGCGAGCTTGTCCGGGTGGCGCTCGCAGGCGAGCGCGCGGTGGTGCTCGATGCCGATGCGCTCACCAGTTTCGCCGAGGAGCCAGAGCAGTTGATTTCTCTTCTGGCGGGGCGGAAAGTGGCCTCTGTCCTCACGCCGCATGAAGGGGAATTTTCCCGTGTTTTCGCCTCTTTGGCGGCGGTTTCTAAAGCGCAATCCAAGGCCGAGCGTGGGCGGGAAGCCGCGCGGCGCGCGGGCGCCGTGTGCATCCTGAAAGGGGCGGACACGGTCGTGGCCTCTCCGGATGGCCGCTGCGGCTTGTTGGACCATGCGCCGGCATGGCTTGCCACGGCTGGCGCGGGCGATGTGCTG
Organism: Xanthobacteraceae bacterium; assembly: GCA_036562835.1. GTDB lineage: Bacteria > Pseudomonadota > Alphaproteobacteria > Rhizobiales > Xanthobacteraceae > VAZQ01. The sequence goes on from DATCJI010000297.1 coordinate 915, forward strand.
ACCGGAATTGTGACAGGCCTTCTCGCCCAGGGCATGCCTGCCTTCGAGGCGGGCTGCGCGGCCGTGTGGCTGCACGCGCGGGCTGCGGCGGTGCACGGCCCGGGCTTGATTGCCGAAGATCTCCCCGAGGCTTTGCCCGCGGTCTACTCTGGCCTCATTGCGCAAATTGAGGCCAGGAGGCCGACACGCGGGGAGCATGCTGGCGCGCTCGCTTGAGCGGACTGCTGCGCCTGCCTATTTATGTCGGTTCGCGCGAGGTGCTCTTTGCGGGCGTGGCGGAATTGGTAGACGCGCGGGATTTAGGTTCCCGTGACGAAAGTCGTGGGGGTTCAAATCCCTCCGCCCGCACCATCGCAAAGATGCCCGGGAATTCCCACCAGGCTGCGTTCGCGCCGCCGTAGATGTAGATGCTCGCCATGGAAGTGACGGAAACCCTCTCTGACGGCCTCAAGCGCGAATTTCACATCCAGATACCGGCTGCGGATCTGGAAGCGCGCGTGAGCCAACGGCTGAACGAGCTGAAGGACCGCGTCCAGTTGCGAGGTTTCCGGCCGGGCAAGGTTCCAGTCACGCACCTCAAGAAGATGTACGGCAAGGCGGTGATGGCAGAGACGATCGATGCCATCATCCGGGAGCTCAATGGAAAGATCGTGAGCGACCGGGGGCTCAAGCTTGCCACTGAGCCCAAGGTCACGCTTCCCGATCAGGAATCCGCAGTAGACAAGCTCATGGGAGGGCAGTCCGACCTGGACTACACCCTCGCATTGGAGCTCCTGCCGCAAATCGAGCTTGCCGACTTCAAGGGCATGAAACTTGAGCGAATGGTGGCGAATGTCACCGATGCCGAGGTGGATGAAGCGGTTGGCAAGATCGCGGAGCAAAATCGGCCGTTTTCCGCCAAGGCAGCGGGCGCCAAGGCCGAGCGTGGAGATCGCCTCGTCATCGATTTTAACGGCCGGGTCGACGGCAAATGGTTTGAGGGGGGCACCGGCACTGATGTCGTTGTCAACCTGGGGACGGGCTCTTTTCTGCCGGGATTCGAGGACCAGCTGACAGGCGCGGCGGCCGGCGAGCAAAAGCAGATCAAGGTCACCTTTCCCAGTGAGTACTCCAATGCGCAGCTCGCCGGCAAAGACGCGGAGTTCGACGTAACAGTGAAGTCCATCGGAACACCCGGAGCCGTTTCGATGGATGACGCATTTGCAAAGACCATGGGGCTCGAGTCGCTCGATCGCCTCAAGCAGGCGGTGCGCGAGCGGCTGCAGCGGGATCTTACAGCCGCGAGCAGGCAGCGGTTGAAACGGCAGCTGCTCGATCAGCTCGACGAAAGGCATAAATTCGCTCTGCCGCCGACGCTTGCGGAACAGGAGTTCAACAACGTCTGGAATGCCGTCGAAGGTGACCTGAAGGCACAGAATCGGACTTTTGCCGACGAGGGCACGACGGAGGAAAAAGCCCGCGAGGAATATCGGGCCATCGCCGACCGGCGCGTCCGGCTTGGGCTCGTGCTTGCGGAAATCGGAGAGAAGAACGGCATCAGTGTCAGCGAGCAGGAGCTCAGCCGCGCGGTGGTCGCGCGCGCGCAGCAGGTGCCCGGGCACGAGCAGCAACTCTGGGATTATTATCGCAAGCACCCGGAAGCCCTAGCCAGCCTGCGCGCACCCATCTTCGAGGACAAGGTCATCGATTTTCTGATCGAGCTTGCGGATGTGACTGAAAAGCACGTCTCGCGCGAGGAGCTGGAGCGGGATGAAGAAGAGGAGAAGCCCGCAGCTGAATGAGTTGCAAACCGTATCTCGCGCGCAGGCCAGCCCCGTACTTTGCCGGTTCGATTCCGGGGTATAGAATCCGCGGCACCGACCCGGCCGGAGCCGGGTCGAATGCGCAGCCGCAAGACTGCTAGTGTGGCACTGCTAGTGTGGCGGTTCAGAAGTCCGCATCATTCTTCCGGCGAGTTCAATTGCGGACTTCTGAACCAAAGCCACACTA